>JAYVGA010000539.1:0-4495 GCA_043772635.1 Chitinophagaceae bacterium | reverse complement strand
AGAAAGTTTATAAGCTTCTTCCATTTGCTTATTAACTGCCCTAAGCTCTTTTTGATCTTCTTTAAACTTTACAATATTTAAAGAATATTGCCTGTCAAAATTCTTTTCAAGCCATTGCACATTGGTTTTAATTTTACTAAATGCCGGGCTCCTGGTTACATTTTCATTAGCAGCTTTCACAATAGCATCTGTACTGTATGTGCTTGTCCAGGTTTTGTATGGAGCCTGGTTTATTTTATCCCACTTTAAAGCATCGGGATTATCTTTTTCCCTGAATTTAAAATACTCCAGCCTGTCGGGCAATATCACATCTGGTACTACTCCCTGTAGTTGTGTGGCACCACCGTTTATGCGGTAAAATTTTTGAAGCGTAAGTTTTACGGTACCAAGGTCATCTGCTTTTGCGGTGCCAAATATGCTGTTCTCGCTTTGCGGATTTAAAGGAATATTGCGCTGCACAGTTCCCTTACCATAGGTAGAAGTGCTTCCTATAATGATACCTCTTTTATAATCCTGTATAGCTGCCGCAAAAATTTCTGAAGCAGAAGCACTGGTTTCATCAACCAATACAGTTAAAGGACCTGTGTACACTACTTTTTTATCGGTATCGGGCAATATTTTTGCCTTGTCGCCACGACCTTTAACCTGGCATATAGGGCCATCTTCTATAAACAACCCGGCCATTTGCACCACATCATATAAAGAGCCACCACCATTTCCTCTCAAATCCATTACTATGCCTTCTACTTTTTCTACCTTTAATTTTTCTAACTCTTTGGCCACATCATCTGCACAGCGTGCACCATTAGGATCTTCAAAATTTGCATAAAACTCAGGTAAATAAATATATCCTATTTTATGATCGCCATTTATAATAGCAGATTTTACAAATACATCTTCCAGCTTCACATCATCTCTTATGAGGCTTATTACTTTAATGGTTCCATCCATTTTACGAACCGTTAATCTTACTTCTGTTCCTTTTTCAGACCCCCGAATAAGTTTTACGGCATCTGTAACTGCATAACCCGTTACATCTACCGGTTCTGCCTTACCCTGCCCTACCTTAAGTATTTCATCGTTCTCTTTCAGCTCGCCGCTCTTCCAGGCCGGGCCGCCACTTATAAGCGTACCAATTTTAATTTTACCATCTTCATCTTTTAACTGTGCACCAATACCAAAAAAACTGCCTCTCATACCCTCGTTAAAAGTGCGTAAATCTATTGGGGGAAAATAAGAAGTATGCGGATCCATAGAAGTAGTAATGGCATTTACAAATGTGCTGAAGTTTTCATCGTTGGTTTCCCGGTTTTTTTTGGTAGCCATAAAACGTTCTATCTGCCTGCGCACCTGGTCACGGGCTTCTCTTTCCAGGCTGCTGTCTGCCTTTACTTTAAAATCTTTTTTATCTTTATTTTTTTCCCTGTCATCCTGCATGCGCACATAATTATCCAGCACTGCATATTTTACACTTTTTCTTAGCACATCGTACCGTTCTTTTTCTGATAAAGGAAAAGAACGTTTTTTTGCATCCATCTCTACTACTTCATTATCTGTAAAATTAAATGGCTTTGCAAGAATTTCTTTGTACACAGCTGTAACTTCCGACAGGCGCTTAAGATACACCGTATTTACTGCAAAAAAAGACTCAACAGGAGCTCCATGAATTTCATCATCTATAGATGTTTCCAGTTTTTTAAACCCATCTATATCCGACTGCAATAAAATATTTTTATCGCCGTCCAGCTCTTCTACAAACTTTTTAAATACCTCTTTGCTAAAGGCATCATCTATCTTTTTAGGGCTGTAATGTCCTTCTTCTAAAAGAATACCCACATTTCGGAGAATTTTTGCATATCTGCTTTTAGGATTATCCTCGTTTCCATCGTTTTTGCCCTGCGATTGAAAGGCAATAAAAAAACTGGCAGCGGTAAGCACCAGTATTACCGGTATGAATTTTTTACTCATAATAAAATCTGCAATTTTTTGCATGCTGTAAAAATAACGGAAAATCTACGCTAATGTTTATAAGAAACGCAGCATTGCGACTAATATTTTGTTAAACAGGCTTTATGGAAATGATAATTGATGGATGGTAGATGAAGCAATAAAAGTTTGCCTTTTAATAAAGACAGAGTTTTTGGAACTCACAATGAGTAAGTTTATCAAACATTTCTATTAACGATCTGTAAAAAAAACTAACCTTTTTATATCAAATAGTTGGGTGTAAAAATTTTAATAATTTGACTATTAAAGTATTAAAAGATTAAAGTCCGCCCATTTGGATAACTTATATGCTCTTTAAACCTGATAACTAAGGTAACTTTCATGGCCTTATTATTAACCCTATCCGCCATTTTTACTAAGGAACATCTTAGTAAAATAAATATTATCCCACCATTCCAAACAACTTAATAATCATTAACAGGTATAAAATCTTTTTTCATCAGCCAACCTTTGGTAGTTTTTCCCTGGCTGCTGGTAAATACTACATAGCTAAAGCCATTGGCTTCATCCAGTGCTTTAAGTGTTACACTGCCGGTAGTTAAGTAAACTTTAGTCCTGCTGCTTTTATCCGGTGTTGCATAAAAATAAGCGGTATTGATAACCTCATATTCTTTTTCTTTTACTGTATTGAGATTATTGTTACCTAAAGTTGAATCAGCAGCCAATCCCGTTTTTTTTGAGGGGAGCTTAATGCCTGTAACAATGGGCGGAGTATTGCCAGTTTTGGTTACCCGGATCTTCGGTTTTTTTATTGGCTTATTTGTAATGATAAGTGATGTATCTGGAGCAGCATTTAATTTTTTATTATCCAGTGCAACTGCATCTTTTTTATTATCCTTAGCAGGGCCATAAAATTTATTAAATGCTGTAAAACCTACCAGGCCAAGGGCTATTAACAGCACCACAAAAAACAAAGGTTTTGAAATACCGGCTGTTTTATTAAATTTAGCCTGGTATAACTCTTTATTTTTAATGTCGAGCTGGTAATGCAAGTCCGTTAAAAGTTCTTCCTTTTCGGCAACCCGCATCTGCAGTTTATTAATTTCATTTCGCCATGTAGCTTCATCTATTACAAACAATGCGGTTTCTGCTGCGGGCAGATCTGTAACTATTTTTCTTTCTTCTGCAACGGTTCCAAAATGAATAAATTCCTGTAATTCACCTCCATTCTTAAAACGTTTTGCCGGCTCTTTTTCCAGGCATTTATAAATCATGCTCACCAGCCATACTGGTACCTGCATTTCTCTTTCTTTCTTATCATTACTCCAGGAACCGGGCAGCGTTTCCCGTCGGAGTGAAACCATATCCGGCGGCGGTGTTTCCATATGTGCCAGCATCACGGCATTGCGTGCCATCTCTCCTTTGTTTGTTAATGGAAAAGGAACAGTGCCTGCCAGCAATTCAAATAAAATAATTCCAAAACTGTAAATGTCTGTTTCAAAAAGTGTTTCTCCTGCGCTTTGCTCCGGTGCCATAAATTCTATTGCTCCTGCATAGCGGATACTGGTACGCCGCTGTTCATCTGACATTACAGACAAACCAAAATCGAGCAATATATAATTTCCGGTACGCTCGTTAAATTTTACATTATTACTTTTTATATCGCCATGCTTAATGCTGGCCCGGTGACAGTGCGCCAAAGCATTGGCTAAATGGTCTGCCACTTTAATGATTTCCTTAATGGTAAAAACAGGATCATAAGGAGAGGTAAGCAATTCGCCCAGGTCTGGCCCTTCAATATATTCCATTTCAATATAAGGCAGATTACCTGAACTGGTAATGCCGGAAGCAATAATACTTACCACATTAGGGTTGGGCACTTCATTTACTTTTTTTAATTTCTGTACTTCGTTTTGAAAGGAAGTAAAGTGTTTATCATCGTCAGTTTCGCTGTAAATTGGAGTGGGCAAAATTTTGATAGCGGTTATAATTTCGCCGGTTTTTCTTGCTTTATACACAGACCCCTGCCCTCCTGATTTTAATGCACCAAGGTTTTCTAATCCTTCTGTTATCGTAAATACTTTTGCCATATTATTAATCGTTGCCGGAATAGGTGAATTCAAGTACTGCTGAATCGCCTAAAATTATTTGATCTCCTTCCTGCAGGCGGTGGCCTACCTCAATAGCCTGCATCTTAATTAATACACCTTCAGGCGTACGTACTTTCATTTTATTGTTGGGGGGAATGCCGCCTTCATCTGCAAAAATTAAAAATGAACCGCTATCTGCTTCCCATTCAATATGTGCATGCTGGCGGCTTACAGAACGGTTAGTTTCATTGGGTTTAAAAGCAATGGTATTTTTTCTCATATAATTTCCTGCAGCCTGCACCCTTGCTTCCCTGCCAATATTTATTCTGCCCCCCGCTGAATCAATTAAGTAGGTTTCTTTTTCTGCTTCGCCATTCAATACTTTTATAAATGCACAGCGTGTTTTATTATTCAGGCCCGATCTTTTGGTGGATATAAAAACTGCTGCATTAATATCT
>JAYVGA010000538.1:0-14052 GCA_043772635.1 Chitinophagaceae bacterium | reverse complement strand
GACTGTGCAAATATTTTTCCTGCAGTAACCTGCCGCAAAGCTTTAAGATCATTATTTACATATCTCCATTGATAATATTGCTGCCTTAGATTTATTTTCTCATCGCTGTTATAATTTAAAGACAGGTTTAGTTCTCCCCCTAAAGCCAGGGCACCAATACCAAGGTTAGCCCTGGTGTTGCTTCGGCCTTTTGTTTCCTGTGTGCTCATTACTGCCCAATCGGCCACACCTATGTGAAACAAGGGGAGATTTCTGCGGATAATGGTATCTGCCTTTTTCTCTCCTTTTAACTGGCTCATATTGCGGTGCATCAGTTCCAGTTGCATTTCACGAATGGCAGGCAATTCTAATTTTGTGCTTAAGTTAACGGTAAGACTGCGAAAATCAAAGGCGCAGTCTAATCCAAAAATCTGCCCAAAATAATCAGACTTAAGATAAAGTGTGGTTGGATCATTTATAAGATCGTTGGTTTTTAGTTTATACATCCTGCCGCTGTAAGTAATTTTATTATTTATTTTATCAATCAAAAAAGTAGCTTTTGGGTTGATAAAAAAACCGCTCACAGAATCAAAACCGGCCGTTGTAAAATTCCTGATCTTTAAAAAATCAAAAATATCTTTTACCGATAAATATACAGTACGGCCATAAACAATTGCCGGTATTTCTAAACTGCCAATGCGCTGCACATTCAGGGTAATGGAAATTTCCTCGTATTCATCTTCAGGATCATGGCTTTCCAAACTGGTATCTGATAAATTATATTTAGTTACTGTGGGCACACACAAATTACCTGGCTTGCCATAACCCCCAGAAGCATTAAAAATAAATAAAAAGAGTACCACTAAACCCCGGCTAATAATTGCAGGGCTGTAGCGGCAGCTATTTAAGTAATAAAAATATGTATGCTTATTAATCAATTATTATTCGAGGTTAAATGTTATGTAAAATGTTCCGTTGTAAGTGCCTGGCGGATTTGCTGCTGAGTTGCCAACTGTAAGTGTTCCGCCAACATTTACCTGCGTTCGTGCAGGTTGTGCCACAGTAATTATAAAAGGCGATGCAGGATCTGAATTTCCAATGTGCATTAACATGGAGCCTCCATTACTTCCGGTAAGCGTAATATCTGATCCATTTAAAATAGAAACAATAGCCCCCTGCGGACCATCAACATCATATATGGCCTGAAAATATGGTGCTCCCAGGTTTAATCCCAATACATCGCCTGTTACTGAACGGCTTCCGCTGTTTGCAATAACTACAGTGCCACCTGAGTTACCAACTGAAAAAGCACCAAAGCTCATATTTTGAACTTTATATATTCTCAGGGCACCTGGGTCTCCCGGTAAACTATCTGTAGGATCTATCTGGGCAAATGCGCCATTGCACATAAAGCCCAATCCAACAACCAATACTATTTTAATAAGCAATGCTTTCACTAAATTATTTTATAAAAATTTTCAGGTTAAATTTTTCTGTTTCACTTATTATCTGCAAATAATAAATACCTTCCGGTAACAGGGCATCAGGTGTAATGATTTTATTAAAGAGTCCGCCCGGGTGATCAATCATGCGCTGCATAATTTGTTGCCCCTGCTGATTGTGTAACACTACATGATATTGCCCCTTTGCCATTTCATCTGCATGTATATTTATTTGTTGATTAATTACCGGGTTAGGATATATTTTAAAAGCTGAATTGCCGGTACTTATTTTAACCACAACTATTTTGCTTAATAAAAATTTTCCATCAATATCAATTGACCTGATTCTGTAAAAATTATCGCCTGCCCTTGCATGCACATCAAGCCAGTTATAACTTTCGCTGGTATTGTTTCCTCTTGCCGCCACTTCGCCCACTTTGCCGAAACTGATACCATCGTTAGACCGCTCTATCTCATATTTTTTTACACCACTTTCTTCTGCAACAGCCCAATCAACCTGTATGTCCTTGTTTTTCAAACTTGCTTTTACAGATACAAATTTCAGCGGAAGGATGATCGTTGATTTTACAAATACTATCCGGAAACGGTTAATATCAAAAGATGCCGGAATAGCAGTATTTATATTAACTACAATATTGTTGGTATCACTAAGCGATAATAGATGTGTTGTATTCAGGTAACTATCCTGCAGAAATGCAAACACACCGGTACCCACCATTTGTTCTGCAAAAATCTGCAGGTTGTATTGCGGTTTGGTTAACCTTGCTACGTTTAAAAACAGGGTATCAAATGTTTGCGGCATTTTACGGGCATCAATACTTAATTGAGTGGCGGTGTTTAATATGGCCATGCTTTCTGCATTGTTTGCAATCTTGGTTGCATCTTCATTGGTTGGTGTGTTGGTAAACGAAGGATCAAAAACAGCCAGTACCCCATCTGCCAAAGTGGTAACACCGGCACTTGCGTATTGCAGGTTAACGGCCATTAAAGGAATAGTAGCAGCCGTTAAATTCCGGAAAGTATTGGCATTAAAGTTTGAAACTTTATCCTGCTCACGAATAGTTAATACAGGCGAAGCTGCAATTGTTTTTACAAAGAACCCCTGCCCCGGTTGTATGTATTGATTTAAGCCACTGCTGCCCGAATAAGGAGCCTGTACCGTAACTGCACCCAATGTAGTTACGGTTATATAACCGCCGGTACTGCTCAGGTTAGGATCCCATCCCCAATACGTATTGGCAAGATTGGTTTTAGGAATGGATGCCCAGTCAATGGGTGATGCAAATGGATTTCCCAGTAATGTAAATCTTCCGGTAACACCTGTTAATGGAATGGCCGAGCCTGTATTGTAAGTTTGATCGCCTGTTTTTAATGTGCCAAAAGCATTCAATACCGTATTATTCGGATTGGTTGCAAAAACAGAATTCCGCCTGTCGCCATAAACAAACATTAAATAAGCAATGCCCGCTTTTAACGGTGTGTACTTTGTATTTTTTGCGTTGGCAGTTGTATAGCCTTTAAATACCCGGTTTACATCATCATAAGTATATAAAGATGCATTGGTTGTTCCGGCATCAAAACCATCGGTAGTGGTACCGCCGGTTATTAATGTGCCGTTATTGGGTGTTGTATTATTTGCACTGTTTTGCCAGTTACCCCAGATGGAAAAAGGTTCCTGGCCGGTTGTTAATGTTGCATTAGCGTGTGTTGTTACTGAACTGCAGATTAAACGATATTTTCTTCTTCCGGGAACATATCGTTCAACAGTTACATTCCCAATTATCGGCGTACCGGCTGCCGAAGTAATCCGTGCAACTCTTGCCACGGCAGTGGCCGATGATTTTAAAACCAGGAAACCGCCTGTTGTCAATGCTCCGTTTGATATGGTTAAGTCGTTGGTGAGTTTTAATGTATCGGCCAGGGTAACACCCGCTGTATTGTTGATGGTAAAATTATTAATTGTTTTTCCAAAGAAAGTTGCCGCAGGTATTGTTTGTGCTGCGGTACCATTCATTTCAATAGTGCCATTGCCTGCAGTAAAGGTTCCGCTATTGCTTATTGTACCTGCTATTTGCAAAGCAGCACCCGTAACTGTTATAGATGCGCCTGCCATGATGGTAATATTTTTGAGAGCCGCCGTACCGGAATTGATAACGGGATAATTGGCTACACTGCCCGGTATGGTTACATCTATGGTGGTTGAAGGAATACCTCCACACTGCCAGTTAGCCGCTGTGTTCCAGTTGCTGTTTACCGCACCCAACCAGGTGGCCGCACTAAGTACATAACTAAATTCATAAGCACCTAAATCCGGTGTAGTGGCATGGCGGCTAACGCCGTTTAAATCCGTATTAATTACTATGGGAGTTGTAACAGGTGTGCCTGCATTGTCTAAAGCACAATTGGCATTGTTAGCGGGCACCAGATCGTACAGAGAAACAATAAAGCTCACTAAACTATTTACTGAATTAGCATCACCGCCCGAATTAGTTTGCCATTGTGCGAATGTATTGTTTCCGGCATTGCCCCATTCGCCTGTTGTGCCGGAAGTACTGCTATACAAGTTATTGTAATTACAGGCAGTGGCTGACCAGTTGGTAGCGGGGGTTGCTACTTTGTTGCTGATGCCATAATTAGATCCCGTTCCGGTTCTGGTATTTACCAATACATTGTTTCTTAAAACCAAAGCCCCGCTAATTGTACGGATAAAAGCAGCAGACCTGGCTGTTGCGCCGGTAGCCGTTCCTCCAATGCTTACCGTGTTGTAATAATAATTCCAGGTAGTTGTTGCAGCATGATTTATGCCATAAATTCTTATTCCATTGGTGTTTGCTCCATTATTTAATTTTATAGCATTGTTGTAAACATTAAATACACCATTGGCTGCTGTTATCCCACATAAACCAGGTAAGGTTGACGTACCGGTTGAAGTATTTATAAATGCGGCGATGCGGTTTTTGTAAATAGCACCCGAAGCACCTGCTGTCGTTATCCCGATCGCTCCTATTGCTGTATTTGTAGCATCGGTTGTGGTAGATAAAAAATCAGACAATGTGTTTCCATATATTTCCTGACCTGCCACCGATGCCGAATTTAGAATGCCGATTATCGTAAAGGTAGAAGGAGAACTTGTTTCAATACCTGCAACTTTTGTAGAGGCAGTGGAGAAATCCGACAAAAAATTTCCGCTTAGCGAATGTATGAAAGCTCCGTAAACTGATATCCCCATTATCTGTGCTGCTGTTCCGGTAGCAGCATGGGTGATATTAGAAATGGTATCATTACTGATTGTTGATGGAGAACCTGAACTTATCCCTGTGTAAATGGTTGAATTGATATTGCTATTGGAAGCCGAACTGATATACCTGATAACGTTATTTGAAATGGTAACTACCGCACCTGATACAGTTGCCGTATTATTTATTCCGGTAAAACTTCCCGAAGAGGTTGTACTCAGGTTTGCGATGTTCTGAATGGTATTATTATTAACCTGTACAGTTGATGCAACGGATGCACCCAGTTCAATTCCGCTAATAGTATTTGTTAAGGCTGTTGAACCTGACATGATTCTGATACTGTTTGATACCGCTCCGGCTCCGGTGCTGCCAATAGTGTTGGAATTAACCTGTGTGGGTGCTGTTGCATTGTTTATATAAATACCGGTAAATGCAGAAGGAGCTGGTGCAGTACCAATGTTATTGATATCAAATCCACCAACCTGGTTACGGGTTACATTGCCACCTGTGCTTAAACAGTTTATTCCTTTTATAATAGTGGTATTAGATATGGAGGTGGTAGAAGTAGTAACTGCAATAAATCCATTGGCAACATTTGAACCTACGATATTTCCATCACCGGCCAAAGTTCCACCAATATTTATACCTGAGCCATTGGTTTCTATTCCGGTAAAAACATTGGTAGCCGCCGATACAGGTGCAGCACTCATACTTATCTTAGCAATGGTATTGCCTTTTATATTAGAAGCCGGCACAGCACTGCCTGTTGACAATAAAATTCCCTGGTAGCCAATGTTTCCAAGGTTGGAAGCATAAGCAGCAATTGTTCCGGTGGCTAACGGTGCATTTCCGCCGATATAATTATTTACAATTGAATAACCCGATCCACCCAATATTCTTATGCCATGTAGTTCGGAAGAAGCAGGATAATTAACTGCTCCTGAAGCATCACCATTATAAAGACTATTATTTGAAATAGCCCATCCTGTTGAACCGGTAGCAGTAATATCTATCGCTCTGTCACGATAATCATAAATATTATTATTCGAAATGGTATTGGATACATTTTCCTTTCCCGATGTTCCGGATGAGTAAACTGCAACTGCTGATGAATTTAAACTTAAAGTACCATTAATATTATTATACTCAATCAGGTTATTACTATTTCCACCCGCAACAGCAGCAGACGTGCTGAATAAAACCACTCCATTGGCAGCATTGGCAAATGCCTCCAGTTTGCAATACCTGATGGTATCATTTGCCGCACCATTTATAAAAGTAAATGCGGTTCCCGTAGTTCCGGTTGTGTTGGTATTTCTAAATGTAAGCAGCCGGCTTGCACCGCCATCAATCCGCACCCGATCAGCTCCATTTAACCGTATCATTCCTGCCAATACGTTTCCACTTATTAACCGGGGAGTTGCGGCATCCGGTTGAATAGTTAGTGTATAATTTCCGGCACCGGTTTCAGCCCATTGATTTAAGGCTTCGGCGCCCGTTTCATTCAAATCAGAAATGATATTGATGATTACATTACCGCTAAAGCCCAGACTGTTCATTTTACCGAATATGCCATTGGAGTTGGTAAGCGATGTATAGTTTTGACCCGTTCCAACATTATAAACACCAGTAAATGGAAGAAATTGTAATCCGGCAAATTCATCTGCACCAATATCCGGAGCAGTACCATTACCAGCATATCCTGCATTACCAAAACGGATATCACCATCATAATCATCTGTAAAAGTTGCAACATTTACGCCACCGCTTTTTAAGGCAGTTGTTTTACTTTGATCTATGTGCAGATAACCCACGGCAGAACCTGTGGTACTTATAAAAACATTACCGGTTATCAGATCTTCACTGATGGATGCTGCATCTCTTGTTGCCATTCTTGTTTTAAAAGCCGCAATTGTTTGATCGGAATTGGTACCATCATTAAAAATCAAATTGAATACTCCCGGAGTTCCGGCATAAAACATGTTGTTGTTAGAGGTGGTTCCATAGTTGGTTAAATCGTTGCCTGATCTGCGATAGGCAACCGTTAAACCCGTACCCCTGGGAACCGATACATTGGTAATATTATTGTTAATCAATCTTAATGCGGAAGTTGTGGCGGTAGCATTGATCACATGATAAATACCCGAAGAACCAAAGTTGATTCCCCCGGCTGTGGCGTTTAAAAGAATAGTATTATAATATACATTCGTAGTTGAAGTTAAACCTGTGGATATTACACTTATCCCTCTTATGGGGTCTGCTAAAATTGCAGCAGATGCCCTAAGGTCGCCAATAGTATTGTTATTGATAGTGCAAATTAAATTGGCTGTTGCTCCCGATACCTGAATGCCATTCACCGCACCTGTAAGCAGGCTGCTGGCGGAAGACAAATCATAAATTTTATTACGGTATGCTTTAATGGTTGTTCCGGCTGATACCCAAATTCCACTTACAGTACCGGTTGTAAGTGCATTGGCTGTTAAGGCATAAATTTTATTCTGGTAAAAGTTTACCGTGGTGCCGCCCGAAATCAAAATTCCCCGAACGGAACCATCTGCAATGTTGTTACCCTGTAAATTAGATATCGTATTCTGGTAAATATTTTTTGTTGTTCCGGCAGTTACGTTTATACCACTAACGATAGTAGTAGTAGCACCCGTTGAAAACAAAGAATCTATCGTGTTTGTATTAATATTGTCGTTACCTGCTCCTGTGGTTATGCCGGTAACAGAACCAGCGCTGCTGATGTTACGGATAATATTACCTGAAGTAGCATTAATATTACTGGTTAAGTTTACCGCCATCACGGTAATTGCCGAAGTGCCACCTGTCCAGTTGGTAAAAATATTTCCCTGTATGGTTTTTGAAGAACTTCCGGCATCTGTATTTACCAGTCCGTTAAGTATGGTTGCCGCACTCACTGTAATATTCGAAAAATTATTATTGTTGATATTTATAGTACTTCCTGTTGCACAGGTGGCCGCACTGGTTAACAGGGTTACTGTGCCGCCCGCTTTTTTCGCATACGTACCTGAAACAAAATTGTTATTTACATTCTGTGATCCTGCGGCCGGTACAATTACACTATTTGTAATAAACGTAGTATTACCTGTTGTTTGCACATTAAGATTGGTAAAGCTATTGCTGTTGATTGACTGCGAAAGGGTGGCGGCGGTGTTTGAAATATAAGTATTGGCTCCTGTTCCGTTACTTGCTGCGTAATTAATGTTCTGAATATTATTATTGCTGATGGATAAGCTGGCAGCGGGTGAACCACCTGTATTATTAATAAATACCTGCGTACCGGAATTGGCGGCAGAATAATTGACGGCGGCCGTGGTGCTGTTTCCAATAGTATTACCATTAATCTCTATAATATTAAATATAGCCCCGGTGTTTCGGATGGCATTATAAACACTGCTGGTGGATGCTACTGTATTACCGGTTAAAGTATTATTATTTATTTTTAAAGTGGCAGAGGCTCCGGTGTTTTGAATACCATAAAACAAACCGGTGGTCATTGTTGAAGAGGATGTATTGGTTGCAAAACTGTTATTGGTGATGGTTATTTCCGCAGTATTTTTTGCAGCGGTATTAATACCTATAATTCCACCGGCTGTTACAGTAACAGCAGTACTTAACAGGCTTATGTTTTTTATTATATTGCTATCCAACTGTATAGTTGAACCAACTGAAGTTCCGATTGAGATACCGGTTAAAGCGGTTTTAGTGGCGGTTGAAGATGAAAGCACCTGTATGCTGTTTGTGGCAGCTCCTGCACCAGTGCTGCCTATAATATTGTTATTGACTTTGGAAGGAGCCGAAGCGTTATTAACATAGATGCCGAGAAAAGTTGAAGGAGATGGAGCTGCGCCGATATTTCTTATATCAATACCGCCCACCTGGTTACTGATTACGGCTCCGCCGCTGCTGTTACAATAAATACCCCTGATAAAATTGGTGAAAGTAGCAGTAGTGGTACTTGTAGTTACAACAATAGATGCATTCGCTGTATTAGAACCTACCAGGTTTCCTTCCCCTGTTGCGGCACCACCAATATTAATGCCCGAGCCATTGGTTTCTATACCATAAAATGCTGTTGAACTGGCCACAGTGGGAAATGAAGTAATGTTGATCTTTGCGATGGTATTGCCTTTTATGTTAGACTCAGGTATAGCACTGCTGCTGTTCAATAAAATTGCCTGGTAGGCAAGGTTTCCTGCGCTGCTGGCATAAGTTGCATTTGCACCTGTAGCAAGGGCCGCAGTTCCGCCTATGTAATTATTTGATACGGTATAACCTGATCCTCCCAATATCCTGATTCCATGAAGTGTTGAAGCTGCAGCATAAGTAATGGCTCCAGAGATACTGCCATTATAAAAACTATTTCCGGAAATAATCCATCCGTAAGAACCGGTTGACTTTATTTCCATACCCCTGTCGCGGTAATTGTAAATATTATTGTTTGAAATGCTATTGTTTGAATTTTCGAAACCAGCAACACTGGTACCTGCAGAAAGTATGTTCACCACAGTGTTATTGGCACCAACTGTTCCATTTATATTACAATACTCAACAAGATTATTACTATTACCCCCGTCAAAAGTAGCGGAAGTACTAAACAGCAAAACTGCATTACTGGCATTGGTAAATGCTTCTATATTGCAATACCTGATTGTATTATTGGATGAGCCGTTTATAAAAGTGAATGCAGTTCCCGTTGTTCCGGAAGCATTTGTATTTCTAAAGCTCAGGTATCTGCCGGCTCCCCCATCAATAAACACCCTGTCTGCCCCGTTCAGCCGAATCATACCCGCCAATACATCTCCACTGATAAGTCGTGGCGTTGTTGCATCGGGTTGTATAGTAAGTGTATAGTTGCCTGCGCCGGTTTCCGTCAAGGCATTAAGTGCTTCAGTACCATTTTCCGTAAGATCGGAAGTGATATTTACAGTAATATTGCCGCTTAACCCTTTCCGGTTGATCCTTGCAAATAAACCACCGGCGTTGGTAAGTGATGTAAAAGTTTGGCCTGCACCTACATTGTAATTACCCGATAATGGTACATACAATATTCCTGCAAATTCATCAGCACCTATATCCGGCGCAGTACCCGTACCTGTATAACCTGCATTGCCCTGGCGAACATCATTGTCATAGTCTATTGTTACCCCGGCAATATTAACACCGCCACTTTTTACCGCACTTGCTTTGGTATCATCCATGTGCAGATAATTAACAGAAGCGCCAACCGTGCTCAAAAATTTTCCCCCGGTTATCAGATCTTCACTAACAGATGCCGCATCCCTGGTGGCCATCCTTGTTTTGTAAGCCGCAAGGGTTTGGTCACTATTGGTGCCATCATAAAAAATAAGCTTGGTTGCTCCCGGTGTTCCGGCATAAAATAAGTTATTATTGGAAGTTGCACCGTAGTTGGTTAAAGTTATGCCCGACCTTCGGTATGCCACAGTTAGGCCGGTTCCATTTGGGGTAGATACGTTATAAATGATATTGTTGATCATTTCTAATTTTGCAGTTGTACTGGTTGCATTCACGGTATGATAAATACCTGTTGATCCGAAATTTGTTCCGCTTGAAACTGCATTCAAATAAATAGTATTGTAATACACATAAAGATTAGATGTTAGCCCTGTAGAGATCAGGCTTATGCCCCTGATTGGATCTGCGATGCTGGCTGTTGTTGTCCTGAGATCGCCAATGATATTATTGCGGATTGATAGGGCAGTACTTGCTGTTGATCCGGATACCTGTACCCCGTTTACACCACCCAATGCAATAATTGCATTGCTGGCTGATGAAAGATCATAAATTTTATTCCGGTAAGCAGCTATTGTTGTTCCGCCGGTTATGGTAATGCCATTTATTGTACCGGTAGTAATTGCGTTAGCCGTAAGCGCCGATATTTTATTCTCATAGGCATTTACTGCAGTACCGGCCGATATCCAGATTCCATTTACTGATAAAAGCGTGGTAGTATTACCTGTAGTGCTGCTGTTAGCTGTCAATCCACTAATGATATTCTGGTAAATATTTTTTGTTGTTCCGCCGGAAACGGCAATACCGGTAACTGTTGTTGTGGTACCACCGGCAGAAGACAGGCCATTGATGGTATTGGAATAAATATTATCGTTACCTGCAGCAGTACTGATACCGGTAATTGTACCTGTGCTGCTGATATTGCTGATTAAATTGGATACGGTTGCATTAGTAGTTCCGGTAACATTAACCGATAATGCAGTGATCGTTCCTGTACCACCGGCCCAATTACTAAATATATTGCCCTGGATAGTTTTTAAAGAAGAGCCTGCATCTGTATTAACCCAGCCGGCAATAGTAGCAGCGCCGGAAATGCTGATATTCGAAAAATCATTATTGCTGTTACTGATTACACTGCCTGTTGCATTTGTTGCAGTACTTGTAAATAAAGTTAAAGCTCCACTCGTTGCCGTACTTGTTCTGGTGAAAGTGCCAACAATCGCATTCTCGTCTACCACCTGGTTGCCGGTTGCAGGAACAATTACAGAATTGAATATAAATATGATAGCTCCGGTGGTATTAACATTCAGGTTGGTAAAAGTATTTGTACTGATAACCTGCGACAATGAGGCGGCACTATTCAATATATAAGTATTGGGAGCCGTGGAAAGTGCTGAATAATTTATTCCCGTAATATTATTGTTGCTGATGGAAAGGTTTGCAGTTGCGGCACTTCCTGTATTGTTTATTCCCACAAAAGCTACTGATGTAGCTGCACTGAAAGTAATGCCGCTTATACTATTATTATTAATATTAATGGTTGTTGTTACCGCTCCGCTGTTCCACACAGGATAGTAAACGCCAGTAACTGTAGCGGAAGTTGAGTTAGTGCTAAATGTATTATTATTTACTGTTAAAATAGCCGGCGTTGCTGTATTATAAATGCCATAAAAACTACCGGTGGTGGCGGTGGTATAGGTACAATTGGAAATAGTATTATTGCTGATGTTTACTTCATTACCTACCGCAGTTGATCCTGATACATTTTCGATGGCCGTTATTACCTGGGTAGTGGCACCGCTTTTAAGGGTTATGGTATTATTTGTAATATCAGATGCGGCGCTCAATGCCGTATTTATATATATGCCCCGTAAAGTTGTTTCATGGTTATTGCCGGAGCCATTATTATTATTGATTGTATTGTACGATACATTAAGTCCGTATTGTGCCAAAGTTCTTATTGCTGCTGCCGCAACAACAGCACCCGTAGCACCTCCAAAATTAATAATGGTATTGCCGGTACCAACAGTCGTTCCACCAATATCATTGTTTTGATCTGCTGCTGCAAACGGAGATGCTGCTGCATAACCTATTAATGCGATCCCGGTATTGCAGTTTTGTATAGTATTGCTGTAAAAATTATTGTTTGAGTTGGTACCTGCGGCAGTAGTTGGTACCAAAACAGTGATGGCAGCAGCAGCAGTGGAGTTAACCACAAGAATACCGGTTGATCCATCCACCATGGGGGCAGTACCCGCTGCATTATTAATTTTATTAAGCGTTATCACACAATTTGTAATAGTAACAAACTGGCAACCGTTTGACAGACTTGATTTGTACAAGGCATATCCATACTCCATCGTGGAGGGATTGGTGGTATTGGCAGCATTATCCTTTACGTCAATGCCATCAATGCTAACATAATCACTACCCACCAAACGCCAGATGCCATCCTGTGCTGCGGTGGCTGGTGTTCCTACTCCAGCAGTGTAAGCAGTTATTAATGGATTTGCTCCCGTTGTACCAGGATCTTTCTGAAAAACAATGGTGTTGGCGGCGGTACCTGTGGCCGTAAGTGATATGGTAGCAGTAATAGTTTCTGTATAATTTGCTGCAATATTAAAAACAACTCCTCCTGCTCCTACACCAACTCCATTAAGAGCCGCAACGGCTGTAGTAACCGTAGCATAATCACCAGGAATTGTTTTTGTACCGGTAAGCTGCCCAAAAACAGTTAATGGACAAAAACCTGACAGGAAAACTGCCAGGATTAAAATATACGTGTAAAATAAATTCAGCTTCATGTATTGGTTTTTAAATTTTGAACAGAAACATTAGGGGTTATTGTTCAAAATTGCTTTTAAGTACCGGTGTAATAGTAATCTGTCACTTGCCGGTAAACACAGGAATCAAAGCAACAAATCGGTTTCTGCAATTTTTATAGATTTAGCATCGGGCTGAGTTGTATATGCAATGTGTAATTTTCCTTTATGATAATCAACACCTATATTTTTATCCAGTAATAAATTAAAATATCTTACCCGGTTGGGCGTATAAAGAGCCATACCTTTTGCTATTCCTATACGTGTTACTTTTCCTTCCGGAGAAATATGATCTACAGAAATATCACCATACACACTCATATTCCCGCTACGATGAAAAGTTACTTTTAAGGAGGGTTCAAAATCTTTGCTTAACTCAAGTAATGCATCTGAAAGTGAAACCTGGGTTGCAGATTCGCCCACACGTATAATTACCGGAATGCTGATACCAAAAACAGCCACCACTTTTACTGCTATAGCGCTTGTATCTGTAACAACTTCCTTTTCGCCAAGTGGTTTTTTATCAGCCTCTGCCCTGAAATAAATATGCGACCGGTATTCGCCGAGCTGAAGCTCATTTGTGTTGACTAACTGAATTTTTATAGATTGTGCTTCGCCGGGGGCAAGCACCACATTGCGTGGAAAAAAGCGAAAATTTTTATCTGCAAAATGCTGTGCCGAATCGGGGTTGCTTATTGTTTCAAAGCCGCCATCTTCATTCATCTTTACCTGTACTACAGAAACAAAATACCTTCCGGTATCCTTACCGCTGTTTGCCAGGTTAAGCGTCTGAGATCTTTTTGAGCCTTCAAAAACAATCCGCTTGGGATATAAAAGCAAATCGCCCTGTGCTTTTAATTGCATGGAAAGTATAAGTAAAGCTCCCAAAAAAGCAAGGACTGAATATTTAAAATGCTGCCTCTTTACCGGCAGCTTATTAGTAATTACGATATTTAACATGTAAGGATATTAGGATGTTTGGATATTTAAAAATCATTTAAAGAATACTGCCATGTATGCAGTATTCTTTAAATGAAACATACTTTAGTTGTAATTAACTGTTACAAAAAGTGCGCTTGAGTTGGCAAGTGCATTAGTGTAAGTTCCTGCAACTGTGTTGGCAGGTACATTTAAAGTAGCCTTAACTTTTAAAGTTTTGCTGCCGGCAACCAAACTGGTTGATGCACCACCATCACATATAAAACTGCCAACTGTCATTGTACCGGAAACTGATCCGGTTAATGTAATTGGAGCTGATGGAATAGTAATTGCAAA
>JAYVGA010000537.1:0-2695 GCA_043772635.1 Chitinophagaceae bacterium | reverse complement strand
CAAAAACTGTTTTGTATAAAAATGATGCAGCCATTCTTAATATTATTGCAGCCAATAAATGGAAGCGTCCTATTTATTTTACATCTCCTTATTCCGATCTTGGCTTTGCAAATTTTCTTCGCCAGGATGGGCTTACTTACCGCCTGGTGCCTGTGGCCAACAGCGAGGTAAACCAGGATTGGGTGAAAGATAAGCTGATGAATAAATTTGTTTTTGGCAGTGCCAATGTGCCGGGTGTTTATTTTGATGAAGAAAACCGCAGGCACTTAAATTCTATCCGCCTTGCTTATGCACAGTCGGCCATGAATTTTGCAGAAAGTGGAAGAAAAGAAGAAGCCAAACAAATGCTTAACAAAGCCGATAAAATGATGCTGGAAAAAAACTTTCCTTACGGTATGGTGAGCCGCAGCCAGCAGCAAAACCAAATATCGCTGCAGTTTTTATATGCTGCTTACAAAGCAGGTGATACTGCATTGGCCGATAAAGTGGGCAAAAGTTTGCGCAGGGATATGGAGCAGCAAAAAACTTATTTTGAAAGCCTGAATGAAAACAAGCGGGCTGCATTGGGTTATGAAGAAGAGCGAAACGATAACCTGCTGAGAGGGCTCATGGGGCTGGAAGAACAGTTTAAAAATAAACCAGCTTTAAACCCTGAGATACCAGGAACCATTCAGAATATTCCTGCGGCAAGGCCGGATAGCCCCAAAAAATAAATTAGGTTTTTCTTAAATAAATATCCCCTGAAAAATTCGGGGGATATTTATTTAAAGACAGATTTGAAAATAGAAAAAAAAAATTTTGATTGCTGGAAATTAGTTTAGGGTTTAGGGATTAGAGGTTTGAAGATTGAATTGCCACACCTTTTAGGGTGTGGAGAAAAAAGAAATAAAAAATTGGGCTTTAGCCAAAAAAAATGGTTTGGCTAAAGCTAATAAAGCTAAAATTTATTCTTAATCTTAATCCCATTAATAAATACATTCTTGTTTTAATGTTTAAAAATGTTTTATGAAACGCTGGCTTATTATTTTGATAACATCCCTTTGTAGCTTTTTAGCAAAAGCACAGCAGCCGGTTAAAATAAATATTGCAGAAAATAATTCAAAAAAAACGGTGCCCGCAGCAACCCTATCCGTAAATGAAAAAGTATTGGCAATTACAGATAGCACAGGCAGTGCAAATATCATTTTAGAAAATGGCAAACATGTTTTAATCATTTCCTGTATAGGATATGAGAATCTAAAAAAAATAATTTCTATTCCTTTTACCGGCAATACTATTCAGCTTTTTTTAAACCCCCTGGAAAAAGAAATGGACGAAGTGGTAATTGTATCATCTACCCGAAACAATCAACGTATAGAAAATGCTCCATTAAAAGTAGAGGTATTGGGCAGAGAAGAAATGGATGAAGAAAATACCATTAAGCCCGCCAGCATTGCAAGCATATTGGGCGATGTTAGTGGCGTGCAGATACAACAATCCAGTGCTACCACGGGCAATGCAAATGTGCGCATACAGGGGCTGGATGGGCGCTACACACAAATACTAAAAGACGGCATGCCTTTATACGATGGCTTTAGTGGTGGCTTTGGAATTTTAAGCATTCCCCCACTCGATTTAAAACAGGTGGAACTTATAAAAGGATCTGCATCTACTTTATATGGGGCCGGTGCTATTGGTGGTTTGGTAAATATTATTTCAAGAAAACCATCTGCCAGGCAGGATGCAGTGTTTACAATAAACCAAACCACTTTAAAGGAAACCAATATAAATACTTACCTGGCAAAAAAATTTAAACACACAGGCTACACTTTTTTTGCAGGCTATACCAACCAGGTAGAAGCAGACGTAAACAAAGATGGTTTTAGTGATGTGGCAAAACTGCAATCTTTTATTATTCATCCACGGTTGTTTTTTTATCCATCATCACACACAACAATTACCACAGGATATACCGGCACATTTGAAAACCGTATGGGGGGCGATATGCTGGTGATAAAAAATACTACCGATGCTGCACACCAGTTTTTTGAAAAAAATAAAACCGAAAGGCATAGCGCAGAATTTTTGCTGGAACAGCATTTATCAAAAGAAAAAAGATTAGAATTTAAAAGCAGTATTAGTTCTTTTAACAGGGCCATTACCAGCAACACCCATTTTTTTAAAGCCAATCAATTAAATTATTTTACAGAAGCATCTATTTTTATTCCTTATAAAAAAATGCAGCAGTGGCGGGGATAAATGTATTGGGCGACCGTTTTAAAAAACTGCCCGCCGATCCTGTTGCGCTCATTAATACAAGCAGTAATACGGTTGGTGCATTTGTTCAAAACACCTGGCAAATAAAAGAAAATACCACTATTGAAGCCGGGCTTAGAAATGATTATGTAAAAACTTATGGCAATTTTTTGCTGCCAAGGTTTTCTGTTTTTCAAAGATTCAATACCCACTGGGCCACCCGTTTTGGAATAGGACTGGGGTATAAAACACCCAATGCTTTATCGGCACAAACAAAAGATTATGCCGTAGAACAACTGCTGCCCATTGCTTTAAATATAAAAGCAGAAAAATCTACAGGCTACAACGCCGAAATAAATTATAAAATAAAATGGGGAGAGGGCAATAGCTTTTTTGTAAATCATGCTTTCTTTTTAACAGCCATTAATAAACCGGTAATAGCAACTGAGCTTGCCAATAG
>JAYVGA010000536.1:0-3167 GCA_043772635.1 Chitinophagaceae bacterium | reverse complement strand
CAAATCCAAACCAAGATTCAGTTCGGCCTCTTTAGCTTTTTGATAAGTTGTTCCTAAAAGCGGGTAGATTTCTTTTTCTTTTGTGCTGTCTAAAATGCGCTGGGTTTTGGCTTCTATCAAAACTCTTTTATCATCGGGCGATAAGCCCGCAGATTGTTTTGCAACAAGACGTGTAGCCTGTGCTTTTACATTTGCCTCGTAGTTGCGCACAACCCAGGTATACGATAATTCCCATATGGATATCAGGATCAATGCAATCGTGAAAAACCAAACTAAACCTTTCAGTCTCATGTTTTAAAATCTTTTGTTTGCTTTGTTAAATTTTTTATAAGTGTGCAAAGATAGGGGAAAAACCTATTGAAGAAGGATGATGGTTTTTTTTAGAATTTTACTCAATTTGCACTCTAAATAAACGCTGCCATGCACAAAAATATTTCATCAGTTATTGTTGTTACCCTGGTAATAATTTTTATGTCCTGCTCTTCTTCTAAAAAAGTTGTAATGCCTGTTGCCCCATCTGTAGTAAATGCACCTGTAAATGTTGAAACTAAGGAAGATGCATTTTTTACAACGCTGTTTAAAAATTATCCGGTACTTATGGATACTGTATTGGCTAACCGCAAAAACTGGAATGTACAAATTATTTATACCGAAATAAACAGGGAGGCTAATGGAATGCCTTCACTCACCCATCATTATTTTAACCGGCAAAATGCCCCGTATTTTTATCCTGCCTCTACAGTAAAATTTCCGGTGGCTTTGCTGGCACTTGAAAAACTGAACGCATTAAATATTAGTGGGCTGAATAAAAACTCCACCATGATTACCGAAGAAGCTTACAGCGGGCAAACTGCAGTTTATAATGACCCCAACACTGCAGATGGTAAACCTACCATTGCCCAATACATAAAAAAGATTTTAATGGCTAGTGATGATGATGCTTATAACCGGTTATACGAATTTTTGGGGCAGGAGTATATAAACGCAGCGCTGCATAAAAAAGGATATACCAATACACAATTGCTGCACAGGCTCAGTATTTTTTTAACGGAAGATGAAAACAGGCATGCCAACCCCGTAAAATTTTACGACAGCAGCAATAATCTTTTACACAGCAAACCATTGCAGTTTAACAGGCAACAGTATGCAAAAAGAAACGATAAGCTTGGGCGGGCTTATTATACAAAGGGAAACCTGGTAAATGGGCCAATGGATTTTTCTGGCAAAAACAGGTTAGAACTGGCGGACCTGCACCAGTTGCTGATAAGTCTTATATTTCCGCAGGTGGTACCGGCTGCCCAGCGTTTTAATATTACAGAAGAAGACAGGAATTTTGTTTTAAAATATATGTCGCAGTTGCCATCAGAATCTGTGTATCCTTCCTATAAAAACATTTACCATGACGCCTATGTAAAATTTTTATTGTATGGCTCAGAAAAGGGAAGCCTGCCCACAAACATCCGCATCTTTAACAAAGTGGGCATTGCCTATGGGCAGATGATAGATGCAGCCTACATTGTAGATCTCGAAAAAAAAATAGAGTTTATGGTTTCTGCCGCCATTTATTGCAACCAGGACGAAACGCTAAACGATGATAAATATGATTATGATACTATTGGATTTCCGTTTATGAAAAACCTGGGCAAAATATTATATGATTATGAAATAAAAAGAAAACGAAATTATCAACCCGATTTATCGCCGTTTATTTTTAGATATGATAAATAAAGCGGTGATGATTACCCATAGTAAAGACAATAAGAAACTGTTTATTTTGCTTGTTGGTCAGACCGGGACGGTCAGACCATCGTACTCCGGTCTGACGGCCTCCGTCTGACCGGCAACCAGTGAAAAGTATCCTATAAGAATCTTTTTAAAAATTAATTGGAGGATTTTTAAAATCTTCATCACAATAAATTTAAAATACAAATATTTTTTTCAACACATTGAAATAAGAAATACTAAATGCTCCGGCTCGTTAATTATAAATTAGTTATTTTCGCCACTTAAATTTTTTTTAATATGCATTTGTCTTCTTTAATAAACAGATTTAATGAGCCTGAAACACTTAAAATGGCCAAGTTGGGCAGGGAATTAAGAGCCAACGGAATTGATATTACTGACCTTAGTTTAGGAGAACCCGATTTTGATACACCCGAACATATTAAAGAAGCTGCTAAAAAAGCAATTGATGATAACTTCAGTCATTACACACCCGTATCCGGTTATCTTGATCTGCGCCAGGCTGTTTGTGAAAAATTATTAAGAGATAATGGTTTGCATTATACTCCCGAACAAATTGTAGTAAGCACCGGTGCCAAACAAAGCATTGCTAATTTAGTGCTGGCCGTGGTAGATGCCGGCGATGAAGTAATTATTCCTACGCCATACTGGGTTACCTATAGCGAAATAGTAAAGGTTGCAGGTGGTGTGCCCAAATTTGTAAACACAAATATTGAAAGTGGTTTTAAAATTACGCCTGCACAACTGGAAGAAGCCATTACAGGCAAAACAAGACTCTTTATGTTTTCATCGCCCTGCAATCCATCGGGTGCGGTTTATACCAAAGAAGAATTAACGGCTCTTGCAGAAGTGTTTAAAAAACACCCGGATGTTTATATCATGAGCGATGAAATTTATGAGCATATAGTTTTTGAAGGCAAACATGAAAGCATAGCACAGTTTGATTTTTTAAAAGAAAGAGTAATTATTATTAATGGCCTTAGTAAAGGATTTGCCATGACGGGCTGGCGTCTGGGTTATTTGGCTGCGCCGCTTCCGGTGGCAAAAGCCGCCGACAAATTACAGGGCCAGTTTACCAGTGCCACCTGCTCTATAACACAAAGAGCAGCCATAGTTGCGCTTACCGGCGACTTAAGGCCTACTGTGGCTATGGTAGAAGAATTTAAAAAACGCAGGGCACTTGTGCTGCAACTGATAAATGAAATTCCGGGATTAATATGCAGCGAACCTCCGGGCGCTTTTTATGTTTTTCCGGATGTGCATATTTATTTTGGTAAAACTACTCCTGCCGGAAATATAATTGCAGATGCTGATGAACTATGTATGTATTTGCTTAACGATGCTCATGTATCTTCTGTAAGCGGTAAAGCCTTTGGCGAGCCAAACTGCATCCGTTTATCTTTTGCAAACAGTATTGCCAATAT
>JAYVGA010000535.1:0-2140 GCA_043772635.1 Chitinophagaceae bacterium | reverse complement strand
TAGTTACTTCGCACAATGTCATTTGTCATAAGTCATTGGTAGATATGATAAGAGGTTTATGGTAATGGCAATGACTCAATGACCATTGACCAATCAATGCCGTTGACTTAAGATATGGAAAAAAATAATGCTCAATATTTAATGCTCAACAAAAAATTTTCAATGAAAATGCACCTGCCTTTATAATTGAAAATGGAGCATTGAAAATTGATTATTGAAAATTTGTTCTTAAGTAAACGGCATTGATTGACCGTAGCCTAATGACTCTATGAATTATAAATGACAAATCATTAAAATTAAATAAATCTTATGCAAAAAATAATCATCCTGTCCTCCAGTATCCGCACTGGCAAAAAAAGCGATCGGGTAGCCCTGTATTTTAAAAAGTATATCACCGATAATAATATTGCCGAAGCCGAATTGGTAGATCTGCAGCAATATAATTTTCCCCTGTTTAACGAGCGGCTGCGTTTGTTAAAAGAGCCGCCTGCAGGGTTAATAGATTTTGCCAATAAAATAAAATTGGCAGATGGAATTGTACTGGTAACACCCGAATACAATGGCGGTTATCCTGCAAGTTTAAAAAATGCTGTAGATGTATTGTATGACGAATGGAAGCGTAAACCCATTGCCATAGCCACAGTATCTGCCGGGCCCTTTGCTGGTATGAACGTAATAACATCTATACAATTTACGCTATGGAAAATAGGTGCTTTAACTGTTCCTGCTATGTTCCCTGTTGCTTTTGTAGAAAAGTCTTTTGACGAAAAAGGTGTGCCGCAGGATAAAGAAGCTACTGATAAAAGAGCAGCAACGTTTATTGCAGAATTGAATTGGTATATGCAGACTGTAAAAAAATGAGCTGCCTTGCCCTGTTAAAAAAACTACAATAAGGGTTAAATAAAAATGCTTTGATGTAAAGCAATTATTTTTGATGAAAAAAATACATGAAACAATTTATATTTTTTGTAATGATGGTATGTGCATGCAATGCCATGGCACAACCTAAAATTATTACGCAGGCTACCATTAATACTACCACCACTGTTACTGCACCAGAAGAAGAAGATGTAACCACCATACAAAACCAGGGTGGCGGTGGCGGCGGTGCTGCAATGTTTAGAAATTTTGGCGATGGCGAAACAAAAAGTGTAACGCAGGTTAAAAATGAAATGGTAAAAACGGTTATGAAATCGGACATGGGCCGGAGTACCATTATAAGAAATAATGGCACAAAACTTACCAGTTTGCTTATAGAAATGATGGGCAATAAAACAGGCTTTTATGCAACAGATGAGGAACAGGCAGATATGAGAAAAAGAATGGATAGTATGATGCAGGCAAGAACAAAAGATTCTGCAGCTGCAAATACAAGACGGCCACAGCAGGCCGCTCCGGTGGAAATAAGTTACACAGATGAAACTAAAAAAATTGCCGGGTATACCTGTAAAAAAGCCTACCTCATCAGCACCCGATTTTTAGGAATAAAAGATACTGCCATTGTATGGTTCACCCCCGATTTTAAAATAAACAATGTAACCAGCACAGGCGGAGGATTTAGTATGGGTATGGGCAATACTGCCGGTGCCCTGGGGGGATTAGAAAAGATAGATGGTTTTGTAATGCGCTACGAAACTAAAATGCGCCGCAACAGAACTATGATTGTAGAAGTAACAAAAGTGGACCTTGCTAAAGAAATAGCAGATAAAGATTTTGATATTCCCAAAGATTTTGAAATGAAGCCTATGAAAGAAATGCGGAACATGATGGGCGGAGGAGCTGGCGGACAGGGAAATCAAATTATGATACAGAGATCTAATTAAAGTGGCTCAAAAGAGGTGGCACTCAGAGGTGCAGAGGATGCAGGGTTGCAGAGCATACAGAGAAAAATATGCACGCAGAGAAGCAGAGGGCGCAGAGAATAACTTACAGGAAAAAATATCTTCTACAATTGATGGCTTTAGCTATTGCATAAGTAGGTAACAAAAAAATAGAGATGGCGGAGAAGAATTGTTATTAATTCTTCTCCGCCATCTCTGTGTAGGGTCTCCCTGAAAAAGAAAAATAATTTTTGATATTGGGTGGCATCAACTAAAATTGTTGTCACTTTTTTATTTTTTAGGGGGTAGATTTTATTTCT
>JAYVGA010000534.1:0-15513 GCA_043772635.1 Chitinophagaceae bacterium | reverse complement strand
ATAAAACCGACAACTCCATAACCAGCCGGCTACAAAGGTTTCGTTCAACATCGCTTTCATTTCTTGCCCGTTGGGCAAAACGAAAGCTTAGTTATTAGTGGTTCGGGCTTTTCACTACAAGTCTTGAATTATGTATTGTCAAGCGAATTTGTTAAAGTGAAAATATTAAAAACAGGGTTTTCTTTATCAGCTTCTATTGACTTAATAAAGTCTAATTTCTCTAAAAGTTTTGTTGAATTCCTATTGCCGTTATGAGTAAATGCTTCTATTTTTTGAAGTCGCATTGTCTGAAAAGCATAGTCTATAACTTTTCCAGCGGCTTCTTTCATTATTCCTTGTCCTTGAAAATTTGTCAAAAGCTCATAACCGATTTCGCACTTATTTTTTTCATTTGAAAATTCAAAAAGGCAAATTGTCCCAACAAAGATTTTGGTATTTGCCAAAGTTATTGCCCAATAAAGTGAGTCATTTTTTTTAATGCTATCATTAATCTTGTTAATAAAGTTTATTGCGTCTTCAATTATCTTGCTTGCTTGTCTGTCAAGATATTTGTTTATTTCTCTATCAGAACGCAAAGCAAAAATATTTTGCCCGTCATTAGTTGACAATTGCCTAAGAGTTAACCTTTCGGTTGTCAAAATCGGGAAAGGTGTAAAACTTCTATTTTCCATTCTGTCATATTTGATTCGTCAATGTCGTGAGGTATCATAGCCTGACCGCTAACTTTGACTTTTCACCATTATTTAATAGCTTACTTAAAATTGCATTTTAAAACTTCCATCCCACCGTGGCTATAACATTGCCCAGGTTTTGTTTGGTAGCTGCAAAAGTATTGGCCCTGTCCTGCAGCCGGTACGGAAAGTTGGCATCTTTTGTAATATTATGGGTGTAGGTAAGATCTACAAAAACACCTTTGTGCCTGTAACCAAGGCCACCACTAAGCAGCATGCGGTTAGCTTTATAGCCAGCATCTTTATAAGGGTTCATATAATATCCAAAGCCCAGCCTGGCCATAATAATATTAAACTTTACTTCGCCGCCTGCTCTAAAATTAAATGCCCCTTTGTATTGCTGTTTAACCACTTTGTTTAAAGCGTTGTAATATGTTTTCTCATTTTCAGTAGGTGTTTCTGCATCGCTGTTAAAACGGCTGCTTTTATGATTTACATATTCAATATCAGCAGAAATAAATCCTTTTTGTTTTTTTACATTTTCAATTTCTTTAAACACATAAGAAGCACTTACAATGGCTTTCCAGGGAGATGTTTGCAGGTACTTACTTTCTCCTGCCTGGCCATTGGTAAATTCCTGCGAAGTTGCTGTAAAAGATTCTGGCTGGCCTGAAGGAGTTTCCAGGTTAGTGGTAAGGCTGGACGTATGTTCATCTCTCATAAAAAATAAAGAAGGGCTGTGTATTGCAAGCCCCAGGCGGATATAATCCTGCGGCCTGTAAATAACGCCCAGTTTAATATTTGCTCCTACACCCATAGTGCTGAAATTATCGTTATAGGTAAAAGATTTAAAACCGTTGAAACGATTGGAAGAGGTATCACTTTCTGTGAACAGGGTATTACTTTTATAATTTACAATAGGTATGCCGAGTGTACCGCCAAAAAACCATTTGTCTTCTATATTATATGCACCGCCCAAAGCCAGTTCATAAATACCACCACTTGTATTTTTAAGCATTTCCTGCTGTACTGCCTGGCCTGCATCTAAAATATTTTCCGATACACCTCTCACCTGTTTGCTGTTGCCTATGGTAACTGTATCTATTAAAAAAGTTTGTAGCCCTAATGCAGATGTGTATGGAAAAGGAGATTGAGTATTTAAAACTTCATCAATCTTTAATCCGCTTTTGGCAAACTCCTCAGCAAACTGCTCACTAAAAGAACTAAAATTATTCAATCCTTTATAACGGATAACATTATTAAAATTAGCGGCTTGAGTTATGGCAATACTAAAGGCCGTGCTATTTTTTGGCCGGAACCTGTTTACACTACCTATTACAAAACCTGTGGGCCCAAGGCCAAAAGCATTATTTTTTTGGGTGGTATTTGTTTCTCTGAAATTAGCTTTTAGTTTATTTAAAAATATACCGGGAGTAATTACTATCTCTCTTGTTTTGTAAAAACCAAGGCCGGCAGGGTTTACATAAAGGGCATTAATATCGCCACCAAGCGAGCCCATAGCACCACCAATGGCCAGGTTACGGGCAGTGCCGTTTTGAGGATACCAGCTATAGCGTACGGCATCTTCGGGCACCTGTGCAAATGCGTTTGCAACAGGGTATAACAATAGCAGGAGTAAATATTTTTTCATGACAATTATATTTTTTGGCTATCAGTAAATGATTTAAAAAAGGCCGGTTCATCCGTTAGAATTAAAGCCGGCCCTGTAAAAATTTTAATTGCCCCGGGTAGGTCTTGTTACTGTTGTGCCGCCGCCAGAGCTGCTGCCCGAAGACGAAGGACTGCTACTGCCGGAACTACGGCTGCTGTTGCTTGATGGAGTATATGTTCTTGAATTATTTTCAGTTGATGTACTTGTATTTCTGCCCGAAGAAGAATTTGAACTGTTGGAAGAAGATGAAGCCGAAGGCGTTAATATTCTTCTTACAAAACCACCGCCATTAGTATTACTGTTGTTATAAGACCTGCTGGGCTTCACCCATTTTGTTTGCCCGCTTTTAGCATCGGTTACTGCCAGGGCAGAGTTATTATAACTGCCAAGGTTGGTCATACGTGGGGTAGTATTTTTAGGATTAACAATTGCACAACCTGTGATATAAACAGGGCGGTTGTAATAATATGGATTGTAATAATATCCATAATTATAACCATAGCGGTAGGGATCGTACCTGTAATCGTAATCATCATTAATATCTCTCCAGCGCCTGTCACGGGTGGCCATGCGTATCTCTCTTTCTTCGTAATTATCGGTACTGCGCTGTTCCACTTTTTCTTCACGGGTTTCTCTTTCATCTACTGCTCTTACCGGTGAGTAATAAACATCATCTGGGGTTTGACCGCTTTTGTAAGCAGTGCTGCAACTGGTTATTGAAACCGCTGCAATGGCTAAGAGTAAAAATTTAATGTTCATGGCGAATCAATTAAGGAATGAAAAATAAAGTTACTGATTTTTTGACCTTTTATTTCATAATGTAAATTTGCATCATCTATCTGCCATAAGACGCATGAACTTATTTTTTTGATGTTAAAGATGTCATAAATAGAAAAGATGGATTGCAGCGTTATTTATGGGTAAAAAAAGCACTGAAATTTTTCATTGTTTTAAAAGGATATTTAAGGCCGGCCGGCACGGTTAAGTTAAACTTTGGCAAAGAAGGAGAAGTTGTTACTTTTGTGCGCCTTTAACCAACAGCATGATATGGGCAAAAAATTATTATGAGCAAAGAACTTACAACAAGAGCAGAAGATTATTCTCAATGGTACAACGAGCTGGTGGTAAAAGGCCAGTTGGCCGATCATAGCGCCGTAAGGGGTTGCATGGTTATAAAGCCTTATGGATATGCCTTATGGGAAAACATGCGGGATCAGTTAGATAAAATGTTTAAAGAAACCGGCCATGTTAACGCCTACTTTCCGCTGTTTGTACCAAAAAGTTTATTTGAAGCCGAAGAAAAAAATGCAGAAGGTTTTGCTAAAGAATGTGCTGTAGTAACACACTATCGTCTTATTGCCGATCCCAATAACAAAGGCAAGCTGATTGTGGACCCTGATGCTAAACTGGAAGAAGAATTGGTAATAAGGCCTACCAGCGAAGCCATCATCTGGAATACCTATAAAGGCTGGATACAGTCTTACCGTGATCTTCCCCTGCTTATAAACCAGTGGGCCAATGTTGTGCGCTGGGAAATGCGTACCCGTTTATTTTTGCGTACGGCAGAATTTCTTTGGCAGGAGGGCCACACGGCTCATGCTACCAAAGATGAGGCAGTAGAAGAAGCCGAAAAAATGCTGGAAGTATATGCAAGCTTTGTAGAAGAATATATGGCCGTGCCGGTTATAAGGGGCATTAAAACAGCCAGTGAACGTTTTGCCGGTGCAGAAGAAACGTATTGTATTGAAGCCCTAATGCAGGATGGCAAAGCTCTGCAGGCTGGCACCTCGCATTTTCTGGGACAAAATTTTGCAAAAGCTTTTGATGTAAAATTCAGCGATAAAAATAATAAACTGGATTATGTGTGGGCCACAAGCTGGGGCGTGAGCACAAGATTAATTGGTGCTTTAATTATGGCCCACAGCGACGATCAGGGCTTGATAATGCCGCCAAAAATTGCCCCGCTGCAGGTGGTTATTGTGCCTATTTATAAAGGCGAAGAAGGCAAAACTATGGTAGATGCAAAAGCAAAAGAAATTATAGACCAGTTAAGAGCCCTGGGCATAAGGGTAAAATACGACGATAATGATAATGCAAGACCGGGATGGAAATTTGCGGAGTATGAATTAAAAGGAGTGCCTATCAGGATTGCTATGGGCCAGAGAGATTTGGACAATAATGTGGTAGAACTTGCCCGGAGAGATACCAAAGAAAAAAAATCGGTTGCTATGGATGGACTGGCGGATTATGTAAAAAATCTGCTGGAAGAAATTCAACAATATATTTACGATAAAGCCCTGGCTTTTTGTATAGATAATACACGCAAAGCCAACAGCTGGGATGAATTTGTACAACTGCTGGATGAAAAAGGCGGCTTTATTGCAGCCCATTGGGATGGTACAGCAGAAACAGAAGAAAAAATAAAAGACCAAACTAAAGCTACCATAAGGTGTATCCCTTTAAAAAATGAAATGGAGGAAGGGATATGTATTCTTACAGGCAAACCAAGTAAACAAAGGGTGTTGTTTGCACGGGCGTATTAAATGAAATTAAATTATTGATGCAGTGGTAAATCTTAAAAGGGCTTTCAATAAATTTTTCAACCAAAACAACTCAACAAAATGCAAGACAATCAAAATTTAATTACTGCCGATCTGCAGGTAGACAGCATTGCATATGCACACTTAAAAGAAACTGCCATGTGGAGCAAATTCCTGGGTATAACAGGATTTATTATTTCGGCATTGTATGTACTTATTGCAATATTTGTAGGTTCTTTTTTTGAAAATTATGTTCCTAAACAATCTATGGCATTAATGGGAGGAACGGGCGCTATTACAGCACTATATCTTGTGGTAGCTGCCATAGGTTTTGTGGTGTCTCTTTTTATGTTCAGGTTTGCCGGCAGTATGAAAGCTGCTTTGCAAAACAGCGACCAGGAAAGTTTGAACAAAGCTTTTCTTAATCTTAAACTGGTTTACCGTTTTTATGGCATTGTAATGATTATTGCCCTGGCGTTTATGGTACTGGCTTTTATAGTGGGTATTGGTGCAGCTTTATTTGCAGGCAGGTAAAAAATTTTTTTTCCGGTAAGGCGTTAAGACGTTTGATCAAAAAATTACAATAACGTCTTAACGCCTTACCGGCAAATTTCTCTCTACACTCACGTTCCAAAATTTCTTATACATTCTCCTCTGCTCCTCTGCGTCATCTTTACCTCTGCGTGCCATTTGCTCTGTACCCAAAATCTACCTCATTCCTTTGTAGCAAGATAATTGTAATCTTCCAGCAGCTTTTCTAAAAACGCCAATGTTTGTAAATCGGATGTTATCTGCAGCACCGATTTAATTTTATATTCTACCCTTATGCCCAACTCATTATTGTTTCTTTTTTTAGCCTGGGTTACCACTGTTTTAATGGTATTGATATCATTATCAGATAACCGCATTACCTGCGGAAACTGCACCTGGTAATTTTGGTTATCAATAGGTATAAATACGGTATCATGCACGCTCATGTTAGAGGTAGTATCTATCACAACTGTGCCCGCTGCAATATCGCCCAGCCGCTGGCTTTTGGCCGATAAGGTAATGGCTATTAAAACAGCAATCCCCAACAAGCCGGTAATAATAATATAAACAAATATCATCTCCTGCGAAAAATAGATATACCCAAATAAAAAAGGCCATTCAAAAAACTTGGTGATCCATCTTAAAATGTATTGCCCTGCGGTAGGCTCGCCACCAGTAAGGCTTATAACACGGATGCTCATCAGTTTTTTTCCGATGGTTTGCCCGTTCATACTTAGCTCCGTTATAAGCGAATAAAGAAACATGGGTAATGAAATGATGATAATATCTACGCCAATATTATTGTTCCTGCTCATGCCCAAACCATCGTAGAGCAAAGTTTTCATACTGTACAGGTAAATAATAAGCAGGGTAAAATCTATAAGATAAGCCAGCAGCCTTTTATGAAATGGGGCTATCTCAAACTCCAGGTCTATATTAAAAACGGTATTTATTTGTACAGAGGCCATGCTGCGTGCAATTTACAATTACAAATAAAGCAAACCGTAAAACGATATTTTTTTATTATTGAAAAAAGCGGCAAATTGTATTTTGTAAGAAGCTGTTAGCTATTAGCCATAAGCTGTTAGCAAAGCAAACAGAATTCTTTGTCAATTTGCTTATTTGTTTATTGCCTATTGCTTATTTGCTTTTTGTCTATTTGCCCATTTGCCCATTTATCTTTTCGTACTATGAGAGAAGCGATGTTTATTAAAAAAAATGTGGAGAAGTGGAATACTTACCAGCAGGAAAAATCCACCGACCCTGATGAAACTGCCCAGCGTTTTATTACGCTGATAGATGACCTTTCCTACGCCAAAACTTTTTATCCCAAAAGCAAAGTTACCCGTTGGATAAATGGTCTTGCAGCAGGCATTTACCAAAGTATTTATAAAAATAAAAAAGAAAAATACAGCCGCATCTTCGATTTCTGGAAGTATGAATTACCCATTGTTTTTAAAAGACATCACCGTACTTTTTTATTTACAGCATGCTTGTTTATTTTATTTGTTACCATCGGCGTATGGGCCTCTCATTCTAACCCCGATTTTGTAAGGGGAGTGCTGGGTAATAATTATGTAGATATGACGGAAGAAAATATTGCCAAAGGCGACCCTTTTGGTGTGTACAAAGATGAGAACCCTTTTTCTATGTTTGTGCGCATTGGTTTCAATAATATTAAAGTAGCTTTTTATACATTTATCGGCGGCTTTACCCTGGGCATAATTACCTTAAAAATTTTGTGGGATAATGGTATTATGCTGGGCTGCTTTCAATATTTATTTTTTGCCAATGGCCTGGGTATGCAATCAATACTGGTTATATGGATACATGGAACCCTTGAAATTTCCTCTATCGTAATAGCAGGCTCTGCAGGATTAATATTGGCCAATGGTATTTTATTTCCGGGCACTTACAGCAGGCTCGAATCTTTTAAGCAGGGTGCCAAAGATGCAGCCAAAGTATTAATCTGTTTAATTCCATTTTTTATTGCCGCTTCTTTTTTAGAAAGTTATGTTACCCATCTTATGAGCAGCACTTACGATAAAGCTGCAAACAGTGGTTTGCCCGTTTGGGCCAGTGTACTTATACTTGCAGCTTCGCTTACGCTTATTATCTGGTACTTTGTTATATGGCCGCTTAAGCTGCATAAAAAAGGACGCTTTGTAAAAAATGACGATATTGTAAAACGCCTCTATAACCGAAATGATTAAACGCCTTCTCATACTTTTTTTGATGTGCATTTGCACCTCATGCATTTTTGCGCAAAATGCAGCCGGAGATTCTGCGTTAATAATAGATCAATCAATAGCAGCCCCGGTGGCAGATGAAGAAGATTACGAAACCACTGACGAACCCATTACTGATACCATCCTTGATATCAGGGAAATTAATATTTCTCCGGATACCGTGCTGCAGTGGAAAAATAAAAAAGAACTGGCTTATATAAAAAACCTTGACAGTCTTTTAAAAGCATCGCAGCAAAAAGAGGCATCCATTAAAGCAGATAACAGCAGGCTGCATAAACCTTCATTTTTGGAAAGCATTTTTAACGCTTCCATTTTTAAAATCATCCTGTGGATGATGGCCACTTTTTTTGTAGGGGTAATTATTTACCAGCTGGTAAAAAACCAGGGTATATTTAAAAAAACTTTTGCAACAGGAGCAGAGGAAGAGCAGGCGCTGCCCCAGGAAGACCTGCTGCAGCAAAATTTTGATGGCCTCATAAACCAATCCTTCCGGCTGCAGGATTACAGAACGGCCATCCGCTACCAGTTTTTAAAAACCCTGCAAATACTAAGGGATAACAACCACGTAGAATTTGCAGCAGATAAAACCAACAGCCGCTACGTGCAGGAGCTGCCACTGCACTGGCGCAACGATTTTGCAAGGCTTGTGCTTAATTACGAATATGTTTGGTACGGAAATTTTACCATCACCCATGAGCAGTATGGGCAGCTGCAGGCACAATATTCATCATTCAATAAAAAAATTTAAGGCGGGTTGTATAAAAAATTTATCCATATCGTTTTTATTTTTTTTATAACAGGTTTTTTTTATTCCTGTAATAAAGCCACAAATGCTTTGCCCGATTTAAGAGAGCGGTATGGTTATGCAGATACCAGGCCCTTTGGTGCTTACACCGCATACCGCATGCTTAATAATATTTATTCCGATAAATTTATTAACCTGAGTAAAAGACCTTTTTCAAAATTTTATAAGGATACCCATATAGATTCTGCTTCTTTGTATATCAATATCAGCAACCGTTATTTTACTACAGAAGAAGATGCACAGGCAGTGATAGATTTTGTGTATGAAGGCAACACAGCCTTTATTGCTGCATCGGTAATAGATACCATTCTGTTATCAAAAATTTTTAGCCGCCAGGAAAATACAGACTGGTTATCCATCATCAACCAGCAAAAATATGCTCCGGCAAAAATCAGTCTTTTGCCCGATGAGTTTTCGTTACAGGATAGCTTTTCTTATTATTACCTGCCGTTTCTTAATTATTTTTCTGAAATACATGGCGACAGGGGAAGGATAACAGGCTATAATCAAAACGGCAAACCCAATTTTATGGTTTTCTTTTGGGGCAAAGGCAGGCTGTATCTTCATTGCGAGCCAAGGGCATTCAGCAATTATTTTTTGTTAACTGCAAATAATCACCTGTATATGAAACAAATTATGCAGATGATGGGCGAAAAGCCGGGTAATATTTTTTGGGATGATTACTACAATAAAATAAGTTATCGCCAGCAGGAATCTTCATCCACCCTTAGCGAAATTTTTAAACACCCGCCACTGGCCATGGCTTTCTGGATCTTGCTTTTATTGCTGCTTTTGTATATTTTATTTCAGGGAAAAAGAAGACAACGGGTAGTACCCGTAATTCATCCGGTGCAAAATACTTCTATTGCTTTTACAGAAGCAGTGGCAGGCCTTTATCTTACAGAAAAAAACAATAAAAACATAGCTAATAAAATGATCAGTTATTTTAACGAGCATATCCGCACCCGTTATTTTTTAAATATGAACAATGCCAATACAGATACACTTACTGCGTTAAGTAAAAAAAGCGGGGTAGCTTTTGATAAAGTGCAGGCATTAAATAATGCACTGCAGCAAACCGCCACTGCCGAAGAGGTAAGCGATTTTGAATTATTATCACTAAACGAACAAATTCAATATTTTTATAAAAAATAGAAACTGATGGAAGAACAATTATTTATGGAACGTACGCCCGTTACAGAGCTTAATGAAAAGATGGGAGAGATAAGAAATGAAATTTCTAAAGTAATTATCGGCCAGCATAAAGTGATAGACCTGCTGCTTACAGGCTTGCTCTGCGATGGGCATTTGCTGCTGGAAGGTGTACCCGGTGTGGCCAAAACGCTGGCTGCAAAACTAATGGCAAAAATTATTGATGTGCAGTTTAGCCGCCTGCAGTTTACTCCCGATCTTATGCCCGGCGATGTGATTGGCACTTCTGTTTTTAATCCTAAAGAAGGTAATTTTTATTTTAAGCCCGGTCCTATTTTCAGCAATATTGTTTTGATAGATGAAATAAACCGTTCTCCTGCAAAAACACAGGCCGCCCTGTTTGAAGTAATGGAAGAGCGGCAGGTAACGGTAGATGGGCATACGCATTTTATGGAGTACCCTTTTCTGGTGCTGGCTACACAAAACCCCATAGAGCAGGAAGGAACTTACAGGTTACCCGAAGCACAGTTAGACCGGTTTTTATTTAAGGTAGAAATTGGTTACCCCACGCTGCAGGAAGAAGTGCAGATACTTACCACACAACAGGGCAGAACACAATCGGAGCTGCTGCAGGATGTGCAAAAAATATTATCTGCCGATGCAATACGGCATTACCGGCAGGTAGTGCAGCAGGTAAATATTGAGCACAGGTTGCTGGAGTTTGTAGCAGCCATTATTCATGAAACCCGCAACAATCCTTCTTTATACCTTGGTGCATCTACCCGTGCTTCGCTGGCGCTTTTAAAAGCATCCAAAGCCACAGCGGCATTAAAAGGAAGGGATTTTGTAATACCTGATGATATTATAGAAATGGCGCCGCATGTGCTGCGCCACCGTATTATGCTCACCCCCGAAAAAGAAATGGAGGGCCTCACCCCCGATGATCTTATCAGCAATATTTTAAAAGCAATGGAAGTACCACGATAAAAAATTAATGGTGAATTTTATTAAAAAATATATCGGCGATCTTTTTTTAAGCACCAGGTTTTACCTGCTGGCAGGGTTGTGCGCATTGTTATTTGTAATAGCTTTTTTTGTACCGGTTTTCTTTTATTTTGCCAGCCTTTTGTTTCTTTTTTTTGTATTGATGATTGCAGCCGATTATTTTATTCTTTTTATAATGGCCAATGCACCAAAGGCCAGCAGAAAGGTAGCAGCCCGCTTAAGCAATGGTGATAAAAATACCGTAGAGCTTTTGGTAAAAAACCGCAACCGGTTTATGGTGGCCATTAAAATTATAGATGAACTTCCCTTACAGCTGCAGGAAAGAAAATTTGAGTTAAACAAAAAATTTTCTCCGGGCCAGCAGCAGGTTATTCCCTACAGTGTGCAGCCTGCACAAAGAGGAACCTATGATTTTGGTAATATCGTTTTGTTTGTACATAGTTTTTTGGGCTTGCTGGTGCGGCGGTTCAGTATACCTGCTGTGCAAACAGTGAGTGTATTTCCATCTTATATGCAGATGCGAAAATACCAGCTGCTTTCTGCATCTGCCAGCAACAACGAACCCGGCAACCAGCGCAAACGTAAGATAGGCCAGAGTATGGAGTTTGAGCAGATAAAAGATTATGTAACCGGCGATGATATACGCACCATTAACTGGAAAGCCACTGCCCGCCGAGGTATGGTAATGGTAAATAATTATGTAGATGAAAAATCGCAGCAGGTATTTTGTATTGTAGATAAAGGCAGGTTAATGAAAATGCCTTTTGGCGGTTTAAGCCTGCTGGATTATGCCATTAATGCAGTACTGGCATTAAGCAATGTATGCCTGCAAAAGCAGGATAAAATAGGGCTGATAAGTTTTTCCAATAAATTAAATACCCTTATTGCTGCGGAAAGAAAACCTATACAACGGGAAAATATTTTACAGGCATTATATAAAGAACAAACTGCATTTTTAGAAAGCGATTATGAAATGCTTTATATGCAGATACGCCATAAAATAAAACAACGCAGCCTGCTTATTCTCTTCACCAATTTTGAATCGGTTAGTGGCCTGCGCCGGCAAATGAATTACCTGCGTTCTATTGCAAAACATCATCTGCTGCTGGTAGTTTTTTTTGAAAACACAGAGCTCAATAAACTATCCCACGAAGAAGCCATAACTGTAGAAGATGTATATATAAAAACGGTAGCAGAAAAATTTGTATTTGAAAAAAAGATGGTAGTAAAAGAACTGCAGCATTACGGAATTCTCTCTATATTAACTGCCCCGGAAAATCTTACAGTAAATGCGATAAATAAATATTTAGAGTTAAAGGCACGGCAGGCGGTGTGAGGGGGTGATAAGGATTGGTGGTTTGTAAGGGGTCATTGGTCAAAGCTTGCCCCTAGATTTTGTAGGGGATCATTGGGAAATGGAATAATTTTATCATTCTCTAACCTCATTTTTTTACGCAGCAATGAAACCTTACTTTCGCAAAAAAATAATTTGGCAGATAAAAGATCATATTGGGCAAAACACAAAAAGCAGCATGAGGGTAATGATGATGAGAGGCCGGAGAAAAAAATACATGTGCCCATAAGCGATGAAGCGAAACATAAATTTGAAACGGGGCAGGTAATACTTATAGACAAACCGCTGCACTGGACATCTTTTGATATTGTAAGAAAAATACGCAATACCATCCGCATAAAAAAAGTAGGGCATGCAGGTACTTTAGATCCGCTGGCTACCGGCCTGCTCATTGTATGCACGGGCAAGTTTACAAAAAAGATAAATGAATACATGGCGCAGGAAAAAGAATATACCGGTTCTTTTACACTTGGCGCCACAACTCCTACATACGACAGGGAAAGCACCGCTGAAGATTTTAAAGATACAACAGCCATTACCCCGGAGCAGGTACATGCTGCTACCAAAAATTTTATTGGAGAGCTGCAGCAAATTCCGCCTATTTATTCTGCCATTAAAAAAGATGGTGTTGCTTTATACGAGCTGGCCCGCCGGGGTGTAGATGTAGAGTTAAAACCAAGAAATGTTTTTATAAAAGAGTTTGAGATTACTGCGGTTGAAATGCCTGTGGTTTATTTTAGGGTAGTATGCTCCACCGGAACGTATATACGAAGCTTAGCCAACGATTTTGGTGCACAGCTTGGTTGTGGCGGTTATTTAAGCGAACTTATAAGAACAAGAATTGGAGAATATAACGTTGATAATGCCGTGGGGATTGAAGAGTTTATTAAAGGAGTTAGTGGGGAATAGGCAATAAGCAATGGGCAATGGGCAATGGGCAATCAATGTCGTTGACTTAAGATATGGAAAGAAATGATGTTCAATATTCAATGCTCAACAAAAAATTTTCAATGAAAATGCACCTGCTTTTATAATTGAAAATTGAGCATTGAAAATTGATTATTGAAAATTGATTATTGAACATTTGTTCTTAATTAAACGGCATTGAATAGGTAATGGGCAGTGGGCAATGGAAGTGATAAATCGCAAGTTAGTTAAAGGTTTAATGTTTGGCTTTGATTATATCGTTAATGTGTAAGAACAAATTGTTTGGATATATTCAATAGCAACGTCCTTCTCTTTTAGGAGAAGGATGGGAGGAAGAGGTTTAATGTTAGGCTTTAATTTTAGCTGATGTGGAAGAACGAAATGTTTAGATATATTCCAAAGCACCGTCCTTCTCCTTGAGGAGAAGGATAGAGGATGAGGTTTTCAGGAGAGGGAAAGAGGGTGAGGTTTTTAAAACGGATAACTTATCCCAATAGTAAAATTAAAATTTTCATATCTCCATTTCCGGTAAGCATCATCTTTTCCCCGGCTAAATATTTTGCCAAAAAAATCATTAAACCCCAGGGGGGGAGCTTTCCATCCGCTGTTTATTTCGCTTAGCTCCGGGCGCTTAAATCTAAAACCAAGATCCAGTCTTAAAACCACGTAATTAAAATCAAGCCGGAAACCCGTGCCTGCCGACAGGCCCATTTCTTTATATAAGTTTTTAAATTTAAACTGTGCACTATCCCTGCTGCCATCGGCTTTTAAATTATTTAAATTCCACACATTGCCCATATCTACAAAAACAGCACCTCTCAAAGTAAGCAGGTTAGGTATAATGCGTGCTATGTCGTAACGGTATTCTGCATTCAGTTCTATCTGCATATCGCCGGTGCGGTCGTTAAATAAAATCTTTTTATACGCAGGTAAGGGCTGGCTGCCACGGCCAATACCCCGTACGGGCCAGCCTCTCATGCTATTGCTGCCACCACCAAAATATTGTTTAAAAAACGGAAGGCTGCTGTCTTTAAATAACGGAACTCCTACACCTGCAAAAGCCCGTAGCACCACGGCAGTTTTTTTATAGTTTACGGTGTATTTATATTCTGCATCAAGCTTAATAAATTTATTTTTATAATTATTTAATATCGGCAACAAACCCAAGGTAAGACCAGACTCTTCTACATTGGCTTTTAAAGATCTTTCCCTAAACAGGCTTTTAAGATGTTTGGGATTTCTGTAAATAGTAGAATACCCAGCTCCCATTCCTATTATAAATGAAGTGTTGTAAGCATACCGTAAAAAAGGATTTTCCTCTTTAATTCGCTTAAAACTGTCCGACTCGTTATACAGGTAACTAAACTCTACATTTAAAGGTTTAAAAGTAAAGCTGCGGCTTTTAATAGCTGTGCTTTTTCTACCGGGCCACGATTTACCAAAGTTTAAGTTTACAGATTGCAGGTTAAAAAGATTTAACCTGTTATTTAATGAAAAATTGGTATTGACAAATGTTTCTCCTGGTTTGTTTTTATTGCGGTTCTTTCCAAACCAGAAGGGAATATTTTTTGGAATTAAAACATTATTACTGTAGCTGAGTTCATTAGAATTTATTAATCCATTATTGGTACCCCTGCTGTTATTATTTAATTCTATACCGGCACGCAGGCGGTGTGTCATACGAATGGCTTCACGCCCTATGTTTCGGTTTACCAAAGAAAGGTTGCCCGATAAACCAATGAGATTACCTGCAAGAGCATTGTTAGCATTATTGGTGCTGGAAGCAGAATAGCTGGCTTCGACAGAAGTTTCAAAACCAAACTTTTTAACCGGTAAAAGTTCTACAACCAGGTCTACTTTATTGCTATCGGGCAATTCTTTTATTTGTATGTTGGCCGTTTGCCACACCCCGGTTTTGGCCAGGTTGCCCAGCGTTTTATTGTACTCTCCCTGGTTGTATACCTGGCCTGGCCTAAGGGTAATGTTGCGGGCAATAAAACTATTGCGAAACAACCGCTCATGAAAACGCATAATAAAATTGCGGGTAGTTTTTTGCGTTATGTTTATGGTATCGTTTAAATTATCGCCGGGCACATAATCCTGCAGCACATAAATATTATTAATGCTGTAGGCGTTAAGTTTGCTGGTATCTTCTGGTTTATTTAGCACCAGTGCCAGTTTAATGGATGGCGAATCTCTTTTTTGTTGTGCCTCTGCAAGTATCTGCAGCTGTTCAAAAGGATCATCGCTTACATTGGTTAAGGCTTCAATGGTAGTGTCTCCCCGCATGCGCAATTCTGCTGCGGTAAATTTATAATAACCATTATTTCTAAAAGTATCTACCTGCCTGCTTATTTCTCCCAGCACGCCTGCTTTTGTAATAGGATTATTTTTTACGATGATGCTTTCACCGCTGTACCTTAAGGCAAGTTGCTGAAGGTCTGGTTTGCTAAGCCTGTAGCTAAATGTATCTATCCTTGTAGGGTTACCTACTACCGCTGTATAGTGTACACTAACCCGCATGTTTTTTGAGGTATCTGCTTTATAACCCACTGTGGAGTTGTAGTACCCCAGGTGGTACATGGATGCTTTCATATTTAATGCAGA
>JAYVGA010000533.1:0-3171 GCA_043772635.1 Chitinophagaceae bacterium | reverse complement strand
CAACGGCATGTATTATATACTGGCTTCGCAAAGCGGCCAAATTATAAAAGCACAAAAAGCGGGAATAGGCGAGTTTGTAAAAGATGGTGATATGATTGCCGAAATAGTACCTGATAAAATTCAGTACGCTGTAGAAATGTTTGTGCAGCCGCTTGATCTGCCATTAATAGCTCCAGGGCAAAAAGTGCGTTTCCTCTTTGATGGATTCCCCGCCATTGTATTCAGCGGCTGGCCCAAAGCATCATCCGGAACATTTGGTGGAGAAATTGTAGCGGTGGAAAGCAATGTAAGTGTGAATGGAAAATTCAGGGTATTGGTAAAAGAAGATGTAACCGATAAACCATGGCCCAAAGAATTAAAAATAGGTGCCGGTGCAAATGGCATTGCTTTATTAAAAGATGTGATGGTATGGTATGAGCTATGGCGGAACATCAATGGCTTTCCGCCGGATTATTATAAAAAAGCAGACGTAACGAAAAATGAAATAAAATGAAGTATGTAAAATATAGCATTGTAACTGTTTGTTCACTATTATTCCATACCGCTAAAGGGCAGCAGGTAAGTAAAACACTTTCGCCACAACAGGTAATGGAAATTGTAAAACAATTTCATCCCATAGCAAAACAGGCAGATATATTTATAGATAAAGCAAAAGCAGATATAACCATTGCCCGGGGAATGTTTGACCCGGTATTAAAAAATGAATTGGCACAAAAAACCTTTGATGGTACAGATTACTATTTTTATAACCGTCCGGAGTTATCTATTCCCACTTGGTTTGGTGTAGAAGTATCCGCAGGTTTAGAAAAATTATCAGGCAACCGTACCTCACCGGAAGAAACACAGGGACAAACAAGTTACTTCGGCATCAGTATCCCATTAGCAAAAAATTTACTGATGGATAAAAGAAGGGCAGCATTACAATCAGCAAAAATTTATAGAACTGCATCGGAAGCAGAAAAAAGAAATATGCTGAATAACCTTTTGCTGGATGCAATGAAAAGTTATTGGAACTGGGCACAACAATTCCAGGTGTATAAAATACTTTCCGATGCTGTATCTGTAAATGAAAACAGGTTGCAATTAATAAAAACGGCTTTTCAACTCGGCGACCGCCCGGCCATTGATACCACAGAAGCATTAGCACAATTGCAAAATTTTGAATTGCTGCAAAGCCAGGCCTGGTTGGATTTTCAAAATGCAGGGTTAGATTTATCTGTTTATTTATGGACAGCCGGAATACAGCCATACAATCTGCCGGAAACCGTGCAGCCTGCTGCCGATTTGCAAACCATCAACCTCAGTGAAGCTATCATTCCGGATGTGAATGATTTATTGAGTGCTGCCCGCAGCAACCACCCCGAATTGGTGCTTTATAATTATGCATTAGACGTATTGGATATTGAAAAGAAGTTGAAGTTTCAGGAACTGCTCCCTGTTGTAAATTTTAGGTACTATCAATTAGGCAAAGGATATGATGTGTTGAAAACTGCTACTGGCCCATTATTTCAAAATAATTTTCAATACGGTTTATCATTTGGCATTCCATTACGCTTGTCACAAGGCCGGGGCGAATACCGAAAAGCTAAATTAAAAATTACTGAAAAGCAATTACAGCAAAGCCAGAAGCGATTGCAGGTAGAAAACAAAGTAAAGAGCTATTATAATGAATTAGTGACACTTAAAAGCCAGGTAATATTGCAGGAAAAAGCATATAAAAATTATTATGCCGTGCAGCGGGGTGAAGAAATACGTTTCCAGGCCGGTGAAAGTTCACTATTTCTAATTAACAGCCGGGAAAATAAAGCATTAGAAGCCCTGCAAAAATTACAGGAGGTGAAAGCAAAATTTTTTAAAACAGAAAACATGCTGTTGTGGGCTGCGGGGCTGTTAATTCAATAATTTTGTTTATCCATTACCATTGTGCCGGATAAAAAATTTAACTGGTATGAAATATTTTGTAAAAGGGTTTTACTCCTTTACTGTTTTAGCAGCACAACAGGTAGCAGCCATAATAAATTTTTATAACAAAACTGCAATTATAAATAATTGAAGCAGATGATAAATTTCATAAAATGAATAATAAAATGAAAGAACTGTTAGAATCATTTAAGCCTGTTTTTTTTATTATGGTATTACTTATATATGGCATGCCTTCTTACGCCCAGGAAGAAAGAATAACCGATAAGAACAGTATCGGCTGGTTTGTTTATACAGGAACATTTAAAATAAAACCCAAAATTGCCATACATACAGAATACCAGTGGCGCAGGGTTGATGGAATAAAAAACTGGCAGCAGGGATTAATCCGTACTGGAATAAATTATGCCATAAGGAAAGATGTAAGTTTAAATGCCGGGTATGCTTTTGCCGAAACATTTCCCTATGGAGATTATCCTGTTGCAACTGCGTTTCCCGAGCATCGCATTTTTGAACAGGTGGTAATTAAAAACCCGGTTGGCAGTATAGATCTGTCGCATCGCTTTACTTTAGAGCAAAGATTTGTGGGCAGGGTAACAATGCCCAACGGAATTAAAAATACCGAATACTTTTTTTTAAACAGGATGAGATACCGGGTGCGTGGAGAAATTCCCCTACACAAAAAAGAAGCCGCTAAAAAACCCTGGAGTATCATAGCGCAGGATGAAGTATTTATTGGTTGGGGTAAAAATATGGGTGCAAATATTTTTGACCAAAACCGTTTGGCGCTATTACTTGGGTATAAATTAAATAAAACTGTAAAATTTGAAGCCGGGTATATCAGCCAGATTTTACAACAGGGGAAAAGAATAAATGATAAGGCTGTATTTCAATACAATAATGGTTTTATGCTTGCAGCACATTTATCGTTTGACTTTATAAAACAGGTTAATTTTAAAGAGCGGTAATTAATAAATGAAAAATAATAACTGCCACAAATAAAGTAAACAACTCATTTAATTGGCGAAATCCGCCTAATCCTCTAATCAGTGATCTAATTCTCCTGTTTTGTCAGTATCTCTTTCTTCATTTTTTCCCAAAGCCCGTCAAAGGTTTGGTGATTTTCGTCTTTCCATTTTGTGCTGAAAGCTTTCATCTTTTCATTGCGGTCTTCTTTGGTAAGAGAAAAAAATGCGGTGATGGCTTCTTTGTCGTTATCAAAGGCCATTTGATTATACAATTCTTTAAGTG
>JAYVGA010000532.1:0-3762 GCA_043772635.1 Chitinophagaceae bacterium | reverse complement strand
AAAGCTATGTGAAACGACTTTCACATAGCTTGTATCAAAATCAATCCTGTATTGAATTACAGGCGATTTTACCAACTATTTTTCAGTATTATACCTTTTAAAACATTAATTTTTTTACCTCTTCATTATTTTCTTTTTCTTTTTTAAGGTCGAACATGGTGCCAAATACATGGTCCCAAAAAGTACTGCTCACGCCAAAACCCAAATCGTTTTCTTTGTAATGGTGCAGGTGATGATTGCGCCACAGTCCCTTCATCCATTTAAACGGAGGGCTCATGGCATGTATGGCGTAATGCATGCTGCCATACATAAGATAGCCTAGCATAAAACCCGGAAAAAAAGGCAGGGCATTTTTACCAAGAATAAGATAATATACCAGGAAGAATACAGAAGCTATAATAAGGCTGGGCACCGCCGGCATAAATAATCTTTCTTTATCCCTCGGGTACTCATGATGATTGCCGTGTAATACATAATTAATTCTTTTGCCCATTTCCGACTGTGGATGATAATGAAAAAGAAAACGGTGCAGCACATACTCTGTAAAACTCCAGAAGAACATACCGCCTGCAAAAAGTAAAAAAACATTTATGCCCGAAAATCCCAGTGTATCTACAGAATAAAAAGGAAGAAAAATCAATACGGGTAAATACATACCCCAAATTACCAACGGATGAGTTTTGGTTAGATATTCGAGGTACTGATTTTTAAAAAGCTGGGCCTGCCCTTTATTATAAATTTTTTGAAATTCCATACTACTTAAAATTTATTGCACAAATATAAATAATTGCTTTTTAAAAAGATATTTAATAGTTAAATGAACGGTTAAATTAATGGATAAGATGCTGCCAACTGCTGATATTGGTCATATAAATAATTATTGCTGCCCTGCATTTCTTTAAAATAATTAACGCCTCATATATTACCTATTTTTGTGCCAAAATTTTAGCCATGAAATTAGTAACCTATTTAAAAAATGACCATGCCCAGCTGGGGTTACTGGTAAATGGATTATTGTATGATGCAGAAATGCTTCACCCGGATATGCCGGTGAGCATGGCTATGTTTTTAAATTACTGGGATGATGTGATGCCCCTGGCCAAAGCAGTGGAACAGCGTATTAAAGAAGGATTGGTACGTAATGTAATGGCCATACCTTTTGAGGATACCCAAATTTTGGCACCCGTACCACACCCCACCAGTTGCCGGGATGGCTATGCTTTCAGGCAGCATGTGGCTGCAGCCAGGCGAAACAGGAAAGTAGATATGATACCCGAATTTGACCAGTACCCCATATTTTATTTTACCAACCACAACAGTATACAGGGGCCGGGTAATGTGTATTGCATGCCGGATCATTTTGAAAAACTTGATTTTGAACTGGAAGCTGCCATAGTTATAAACCGCCCCTGTAGAAATATTAAAGCAGCAGATGCAGATGACTATATTGGTGGCCTTATGATAATGAATGATTTTAGTGCAAGAACATTACAAATGGAAGAAATGCTCCTGAACCTTGGCCCCGCAAAGGGAAAAGATTTTGCCACGGCTATTGGCCCCATGCTGGTAACACTGGACGAACTGGAGCAGTACGAAGTATCCTGCAAAGAAAATCATACCGGCAAGGCATGGAACCTTAATATGAAATGCAGTATAAATGGCGTGCCCGTAAGCCAGGGTAATATGAGCGATATGGACTGGACCTTTGCCGAAATTATTGAACGCAGCAGTTATGGTGTAAACCTGTATGCCGGCGATGTAATTGGTAGCGGAACGGTGGGAACGGGTTGTTTTTTAGAACTTAATGGAACCGGAAAATTTAATGATCCTAACTACCAGGAACAGTGGTTACAGCCGGGCGATGTGGTAGAAATGGAAATTGATGGGCTGGGGAAATTAAGCAACACTATGGTGAGGGAAGAAAGTGATTTTAGTATTTTAGCCTTAAAGAAAAATGGATAAAAAAATAATACTTAAAGATATTACTGCAATGGAGGCTCAAAATTATTTGCAGCATGCCATTGCTCCCAGGCCCATATGTTTTGCATCTACAATAGATAAAGAAGGAAATATAAATTTATCTCCCTTTAGCTTTTTTAATTTGTTTAGCACCATTCCTCCCATTGTTATTTTTTCTCCTGCAAGAAGGCTGAGAGATAATACCACAAAACATAGTTTGCAAAATGTGCTGGAAGTGCTGGAAGTGGTGATAAACATTGTGGATTATGATATGGTGCAGCAAACATCGCTGGCCAGCTGCGAATATGCAAAAGGGATAAATGAATTTGAAAAAGCAGGCTTTACCATGCAGCCGGCAACCATAGTAAAGCCGCCGATGGTAAAAGAAAGTAAAATAAAGTTAGAGTGTAAAATAATAGAAGTAAAACCATTGGGTACCGAAGGAGGTGCAGGAAACCTTGTTATAGCAGAAGTGCTGGTGATGCATATAGACGAAAGCATTTTAGATGGGGATGGAAAAATAGACCAAAGCAAAATGCATCATGTGGCAAGGCTTGGCGGCGACTGGTACTGCAAAGTGGATGAAACAAATTTGTTTAAAGTGGCCAAGCCTAATACGCAATTGGCCATGGGGATAGATGCACTGCCGGAGAGTATACGCAGCAGCAAAATTTTATCGGCCAATAACCTGGGGCAGTTGGCCAATGTAAAAGAAATGCCTTTTGTAGATCCGGCATTTAATGATGATGAACTAAAAAATATTATCCAGTATTTTTCTATCAACCCTATAGATATGGAAGCGGAGCTGCACAGGTATGCAAAACGGTTGTTACACGATGAAAAAATAAATGAAGCCTGGCAGGTACTGCTGGCATTAAATTAAATATTGTAAATTTGGTTTATGTCATCTGCAGTAAAAATATTACCTCATTACACCTACGACGAATACCGCTTGTGGGAAGGCCGCTGGGAATTAATTGAAGGTATCCCTTATGCCATGAGTCCTGCGCCAGTTCCAAGGCATCAATTGATCTGCAATAAAATAAAGGTTGAATTAACCAATGCCATAAAAAATGCCGGGTGTAAAAAATGTGAGGTATATGATTTTCTGGATATTAAAGTATCGGAAGATACCATCATTCAGCCAGATGCATTGGTAGTTTGTAAAGAAATAACAAAAACATTTCTCGATTTTGCTGCTGCCCTTGTAGTAGAAGTTTTATCGCCATCCACAGCTATGAAAGACCGCAATAACAAATTTTATATTTACCAGTCGCAAAAAATTCCTTACTACATTATTATTGATGTTGATAAAAATGAAATAGAAATTTATCATCTAAAAGAAACTGCTAAGTATGAATTAGAAAAAATAGATACCTCTATTCCTTATACATTTAATTTAGATACTGGTTGCACTGCAGATGTTGTGCTGAATAATATCTGGCAGTAAGAGACCATGGTATTTTATTTGCAATTGGTATTTCAATCCAGAATTAATTGGCTTTTAACTTTTGGTAACTTCACAATTTTTTATATTCACCTGATGAAAAAATTGATTGTTTTACTTTTCTTTCCTTCTGTTTGTTTTTCTCAAAATAAATACGACTATAAAAACCTTGTACTGGAAGGTGGTGGTGTACGTGGCCTGGCTTATGCAGGTGTGTTTAGCGTGCTGGAAGAAAAAGGCATATTGCAACAGATAGAAAAAGTAGCCGGCACTTCTGCGGGGTCTATAGCAGGTATGATGATAAGCATTGGTTATACTGCCACAGAAATAGACAGTATGATGAAGGAGCTTCGCCT
>JAYVGA010000531.1:0-5565 GCA_043772635.1 Chitinophagaceae bacterium | reverse complement strand
ATAAGATTTGCATATTAGCCCATCATGATAAAAACCATTTTAACGGCTGTGATATTTGCAACCTTGTTAATATCCTGTAATAACAGTAAAAACAAAACAACGGACAGCACAGAGAAAGAAAAAAAAATCTCTAAGAGAGATTTGACTATCACCCCAAAAAATGCCTACAATAATTTATTTTTTGATAGTATGCTGCTCGTAAAATTTATAGCAGATAATAAATTGGATGATACTATTGCACGCAGGGTTACCAGTTTTTACAATGCACGCAATTACCAGTTTGCATGGTTTACCAACAATGGTCTTACAGAGCAGGCACGTGGTTTTTGGAATATGCACAATTATCAAACTACGTATGCCGGTGATAGTTCTTTAAAAGATAAAACGCTGGAGCGTAAAATGGATGGATATACCGGAGAAGAAGATGGGTTTACCGTTTCTGCTGCAGATAAAAATATTATTAATACAGAGCTTAGGCTTACCCAGCATTTTATAATGTACACCCGCAATAATATTGAAGATGGATATGTGAAGCGAAAAGAAATGGAACGTTTTATACCCGGCAGAAAAGCAGATGCTTTACTGCTGGCAGATTCGCTGCTCACAAAAAAACACAAGGATAATAAATATTATGAGGATGTAAACAACAGCTATAAATTATTAAAGGATAAGCTTAAAGATTATTACGCTGTTGCAAAGCAGGGTGGCTGGCCGGTTATATCAGCCAGTGCAAAACAATTTAAAAAAGGAAATTCATCTGCTGATATTATGGTGCTCAAAAAAAGATTGTTTTTAACTGCAGATATGGCTGCAGATACCACACCTGTTTTTAATAATGAGCTGGAAGCAGGAATAAAAAATTTCCAGCAAAGATTTGGCTACACCCCAACAGGTGTACTAACTGATGGGCAGGTAAAAGATTTAAATGTGCCGGTTATAAGCCGCATACAGCAGCTCTTAATAAACATGGGACGTATGCAGTGGATGATAAACGAGCCAAAGGGTAAAATGATTGTGGTAAATATTCCTGAATTTATTTTGCATGTAAAAGAGGGTGCCGGTAAAGTTTTTGATATGAATGTGGTAGTGGGTAAAGAAGGACATAATACGATGATGTTTACCGGCGATTTAAACCAGGTGGTGTTTAGCCCATACTGGAATTTACCGGAGAGTATTGTAAAAAAAGAAATACTGCCTGCCATGCAAAACAATCCCAATTATCTTGCATCGCATAATATGGAAATAACAGGTGAAGAGGGCGGCCTGCCGGTGATAAGGCAACTGCCGGGTGGTGATAATTCTTTGGGTAAAGTAAAATTTTTATTTCCCAATAGTTTTAATATTTATTTTCATGATACGCCTGCAAAAACTTTATTTGATAAAGATAAGCGTGCTTACAGCCATGGTTGTATAAGGCTAAGCGATCCTGCAAAAATGGCCAATTACCTTTTAAAGGATGATAGCAACTGGTCGCCGGAAAGTATTGATGAGGCCATGAATGCCGGTACTGAAAAATTTGTAAAAATAAAAAATCCTGTACCGGTATTAATTACTTACTACACCGCCTGGGTAGATGATGCTGGCCTCCTGCATTTTGCAGATGATATTTACGGGCACGATAAGGCTGTTATAGAAAAAATGTTTGTGAGTAAATAAGAAAAGGATTTGCCGGTAAGACGGTAAGGCGTTTAAAAAAAAGATTTTACTTTTCGCCTTCCCGTCTTACCGGCAAAAATGATCTTTTAAAAGCGAAGCTTTTTTGTGTCTTAACTTCTTTATGGCCATTAACTCCTTCCTATATATTACTTTTCACCTTCACCCTTATCCGCAAAAAAAATATTTAAAAGCGAAGCTTCCTTTGCATCTTTGTGATGCAAATATTTTATCCCGTCATGAAAAAGACAATCACCGGTTATCACCTGGGCGACAGGCTTGATCTTAAAGAATTAAAAAATAACCTGGCTTATACCTGCATTTATGCCGACCCTACAGAATTAATGTACGATACAGAAAACAATGCATACATCGGCATTTTTGATTATGGCAGCATTGTTTTTTTTGGCGTAGACAACAGCACACAAACCAATATTATTAATGCAGTGCGCACCATTTTAAGCCTGGACAGTACTGAACTAAAAAGAGAAAATTTTGATGTAGAGATAGATCCGCAGGCATCTTACAAAGTAATTTTTGACCGGCTTATTATTAAAGCAATAAGCATAGATATTGCCAAAATTATTATGCTCAATATTGCACAGTCTGTAGCACTTGATTATTACATTGAGCAATCCAATGTTTTACTAAACCAAACCTACCAGTTTAGCCTGGAGCTGGAAGAAAAAGGAAAATTTTCTATCAAGGGAAAAAATCTTTTAAAATATATTGGCAGGTTGTTAAACCTTAAAAATAAAATAACACAGAACATTTATATTTTCGATAGCCCCAATCTTACCTGGAACGATGAATACCTGAATGTGATAAACACCGATTTGAGCCGGGAACTGGATATAAAGCTGCGGCACAGCAGCCTGCAGGAAGGTTTAAATACAGTAAGAGAAAACCTGGAGATATTTAAAGATATTAATCAGCATTCCCACAGCAGCACGCTGGAAGTAATAGTAATTGTTTTAATAGCGATAGAAATTGTGAATCTTATTATTGATAAGTTACTATAATAGAGGTTTAGTGGAGGAGTCAACTTTCAACGGGTTATGTCTTTTTGACTTTCCCAATACGGCAGTTCCTGAAAAAATAAAGCAATGAATAGCTTTATTACTTTATAGCAAAGCAGATAAATAAGTTTGTAAGGGATAATTACCACAGCACTAAAAGCTGTTTGATTTGTTTGACAGAAATTTATTACAGGGGTCTAAAATGTTGCCATTATGTATGCCGATGAAAGCCTGCCTGGCTGCGCCAGCAGACAGGGATTGTGACACAACAATGATCCCATGAAAAGCTAAAGCTGGTATTCAAAACAAATAACTCAAACAGCATCTAAGTATAATTACAGGGTACATTAAAATATTTTGGTGGATATTTCGTTATTAAAGCAACCAAAATTTCTGATATTGAAAAAATATGCCCTGGCTGTTATTTTGATGCTTCCTCTAACCTTGGCGGCACAAAAAAAAGTAGACCTGGATAAATACAGATTTACTGTTCAATACCGCTCATTGCCACAGCAGCGTTTAGATAGTGCTTACAAAACTTATAATGTAGAAGTAGAAGGTACAAAATTAATGCAGGTATTCTTACAGGAAATGTCTCCGGAAAAATCTGTTGTACTTGAGGGCTGGCGTATGCTTCCACGTAACGGACATATCAGCATTAAGGTAAAACTGGAAGATATGTTGCCGGAAGCTGTTTCGGTAAAGGAGAGAATTGAGAATACCACCAGGCCGGCAACGCAGGGCAGACCGGCGCAAACCGGAACCCGTATTTTTTACCACGAAGAAGTACAATACAGTTTTGCGGCCACTGCCAGCATTTATGATTATAAGGGCATGCATGTTACGGATCTTACCTTAGCCAGCCGCAATTACAAATTGATATACAATAGCCCTGAATTTGCTTTTAGAAAACTTGCCGAAGGATATTTTATGCTGAATGCTTTATCTAAAAGCGATGATTTATACCGCAGCTGTGTAAACAGGGCCATGCATTATTTGAGCGAAACGATAACGGAAGATTTTGGTTTTAAAGAAATAACAGTAAGAGATTATATGTGGATTGTGGATAGCCGGAAGCATCCGGAATATTCCGATCACCGCCAGGCATTTCAAAAAATAAATGATGTACTTTTTGGAATGAATGCCACAGAATCAATTGAGCAGGCAAGGGTAGAACTGCAACCCGTGATTGAATATTTTGAGCGTTTAAAAAAAGACTACAATACTACCAGCAGGCACGACCGTAAACTAAAATATGCAAGTTATTATAACCTGGCAGTTTTGTATTATTATCTGGACGATCCGCAAATGATGATGAAAGAAGCCAATGGCCTGGTGCTAAACGATTTTGATGCGGCAGATGGAAAAGCATTTCAGGAATCTGCCCGGCGTTTAAAGGAGCTGTTTCAGCAGGCAAATATTTATACCCGTCATTTTAGTATAAATCCGGCCAGTTTTAAAGGGCCATTTGAAAACAATGCTGTTACGGCAAAATAAACTAAGGTGAAAGAGGGCGAATAGTAAATGGTCTACGCCATTTTTGTATGAGTTAATGGTTTTTGCCAACGGGGGTGTAAGAATAATAATGGCGAATTTTTTTTATGTTCTTACGTAAATGAGTTTTTTTAAGTGAAAACAAAAAGAAACAGGATAACAAATGATGTAAATCATGTTTAATTATTTAAAAGAAGAGCAGTTAATTTTTTAAACAAGCAGAATTATAGAGTAATTTTGTAGTAATGAATGTACAGAAGTATATATCGTCGGGAGTTATCGAAAGCTTTTGCCTGGGATTTACCACAGTACAGCAAAATGAGGTAATAGTACAAACGGCTGCCCTGTATCCTGAAGTGCAGGAAGAAATAGATACTGTAAGGGCATCACTGAATAGTATTGTAAAAGAAGCTGCAATAAAACCCAGGGCCTCGGTAAAAAGAGCCGTTATGAATACCATCTACACACAACAGGCACAGCTGTACCCACAATATGTTCCTTTAATGCATGAGCCTGTAGATTTTGAAAGGTTATATACATCTGTAAAAATTAATGAACTAAAGGTGCCACAGCAATCTTTTGAAAACCTTTATGTACAGGAGCTTCCTTCTACCACAGAAATTATCAACTTTGCTGTGTGGGCAAAAAAAGGGCACGAAGAAGAATTTCATACAGACAGAATGGAGTATATAGCTGTACTGGAAAGAAGCTGCGATATGTTTATGAATGGAGAAAAAACCAGTTTTGTAAAAGGTGATATTATTACTATTCCAATAAATGTTCCTCATTATGCTGTTATCACATCTGCACAGCCTATGTTTGCTTTGGTACAAAGGCAATTGATAAGTAATTGATTTTAAAATCTGCGCTTACTGCCAACTGTCAACTGCGCACTTTTAACCATCTCATTCCTTCATAAACATTTTAATTACTACAAAACCTATAACCGCTAATAAAAGCAGTACAACTACTGTATAATAAATCCAGGAATCTTTCATCACATCCCGCCTGTTTCTTTTGTTTTTATTATTATCCAATTGCTTTTTTAAACCACTGTTTAATTCCTTTACCAGCAGCGGAACATCTGCTTTATTATGCAGCTGTTCCAAACCATCCATGGCATCGCTCATAAATTCATCATCATTCAGTTGTTTCTCCAGCTCGTGCTGCTCCTGCACCGGCAGTTGCCGGTTAAGATATTCCAGCAGTTTTTCCTGCTCAATATCTTTATTAAGGTTAGCTAATATGTTTTTTAAATCATTGCTCATCCGGTTGCATTCTTATCATAAATATTTTTAAATTTCTTTTGCCGTTTTGTATATGGCTTTTTACCTGCATTACCGTGTAGCCTGTGTTTTCTGCAATTTGCTGGTAGGTTTGTTTTTGCAGATAAAACAAA
>JAYVGA010000530.1:0-3572 GCA_043772635.1 Chitinophagaceae bacterium | reverse complement strand
TAACCACGGTTTTCTATTTATTAATTTTTAAAATTCATTGATCATGAAAAAGATCTGTAGTGCTACTGCATTGTGTATGCTGCTGGCAATGGTTGTAATGCTTTTTTATGCCTGTCAGAAAGATGTTTCTGCACCGGGCAATGCAGACAGGCAAAACATAATGGTTTATCTGAACGATGACCCCTCTATTGATTTCGCAAAAGTGTTGGTGGACATTAAATTTGTGGAAGTAAAAATAGATACTTCTTCCCGTGGAATGCACAACAACGATGATGATGATGACCATAGTGGTAATAATAATCATGAAGATGATGATGACGATGACGATCATCATGGGTTTGATGAACATGGCCAATGGGATACGCTGGCAGTAACACCCGGCTTATATGATTTACTCCGCTTACGCAATGGTGTAGATACACTTCTTGCGCAAGGCACTGTTTTAAATGGCAGCATTAAAAAAATCCGTTTTACCCTTGATGCAAACAGCCGTGTGTTTACTGATAGTGTAAATTCTGCGCCTCTCCGCATTTGCGACAACAGGCCTTATGTGTATGTAAAAATTAACCGCAACAGCATTGATACGCTGAATGGGCAAATAAGAATCAACATTGATTTTGATGTAAGCAAGTCTATCAAAATTGAGAATGGACAGTTTTGTTTAAAACCAAATTTAAAATCTTATGGTCATCACAGCAGCGGCAAACTGCAGGGAAAAGTTTTACCTTATGCAGCAAGACCACTGGTAAAAATTTATAATGCTACCGATACTTCTTATGCTATTCCATGGAGAGAAGGAAATTATAAAATTACCGGCCTGGTTCCGGGGACTTACACCGTTTTATTTGATGCTACCGTTTCGCCCTACAGAGATACCAGCATTAGCAATGTACAGATTGTGCGTGGCAGGGAAACAACTTTACCAACCATTACCCTGCGGCAATAATTTTCTTTTAACCGTTGATAAACCAATGTGCATGAACAGAAATTTTATTTCTGTTCATGTTTTTAAACTCAATTTAATTTCCTGCTTTAAAATCCATCTTTTTTTTTAAAAATCCTTTGTATGAATCACACAGAACCACTTAGTATTTCACCCAACCTGGTTCCTTTAAATGCATCGCTTACGGTACGCAGCGAGCAGGATACTTTTCCGGCCAATGCATATACCATTACCGATGAGCGGGGCCGCATTATCCGTAAAGGATTTATTAATGACCGGGTTACCGAATTCAGGTTAAGTATGGTGGGGCTGGCTACCGGTGTTTACCGTTTTACCATGGGCCCGGTAAATGAAAGGTTTACGATTGTTTTGTAACCTCAAATGAATAAATGAGAAAATGGGGCAGGGAAATTTTCCACCCCGTTTTTTCTTAAATTATTTCTACTTTATCCATCACATCTCCTCCTCTTATTTCATCAATCAAATCTATACCGTCAATAATTTTTCCAAAGCAGGTATGCACACCATCTAAATGTTGTGTACCCTGGCGGTTATGACAAATAAAAAATTGAGAACCGCCGGTGTTGGGTCCACGATGTGCCATGCTCATTACTCCCCTGTCGTGAAACTGCTTGTCACCGCTGGTTTCGCATTGGATGGTATAACCCGGGCCACCTGCACCTGTTCCATCAGGGCAACCGCCCTGCACCATAAAATTTGGTATAACCCGGTGAAATTTTAATCCATCGTAATAACCCTGGCTCACGAGTTTTTTAAAATTGGCTGCTGCTATGGGTGCAGCATCATCATATAATTCAAAAGTAAGTACCCCCTTGGCAGTATGAATTTTTCCCTGTGTAAGTGTAGTGTTTTCCATAATAAAATGATTGTTATGTTTTAAAAATATAAATTAATTTTTTTCCGGGTTATTGCTACCCCGGTTTTATCCTGCAAATAAAGTTTGTTTTTTTATTACAGCCTCTTTTTTTTATAAAGCAGGCAAGAGGAATCAAATTAAATGATCAAAATCTTTCAGCAACTTTATTTCATTGCGATACAATAAAATTTTTCCATCATTTTCCAGTTGCTTCAGCAGGCGGGAAACTACTACCCTGGAAGTAGCCAGGTCATCTGCAATTAAATAATGGGAAGCCTTAATTACACTGGAGCCGGTAAGCTTTTGTTTTTCTTTAAGATAAGCAATGAGGCGCTCATCTAATTTATGAAAGGCAATGCTTTCTATAGATTTAAGCAGTTCTAAAAAGCGGTCATTAAAACTACGCATAATGTAATTTTTCCAACTGGGATATTTACAAAGCCACTCATCTAATTTTAAATGCGGGATGGCTAACAGCGTTACCTCATCTTCTGCTATGGCTTTTACTTCGCTTTTTTTTGCTTCCACGCAGCAGCTATATGCCATGCTGCAACTTTCGTTGCTGGATAAATAATACAGCAAAATTTCATTGCCGTTATCATCCATTCTTAATACTTTAATAGTGCCTTTTAAAATGATGGGCATCATGCGGATATATTTGCCGTAATCCATAATAATGTCGCCTTCATTAAAAGTTTTAAGCTCTCCAAACTGCTGCATTTCTTTTATGAGCGCAGGCTCAAAGTGTGAATCAAAAGTTGCATTCGTTGTCATAAATTCTTTTAGCTATTTTTTTGAATAACAAATTTATTCAGCTTCGTTTTATTTAATTGCAAACATTTATCAGTTACAAAATAATTTCCCCGAAAAGATTTTTTTGCAAAAATTTTTAGGGAGGTATATTTTTTTTGAAAATCAAAAGACTAATAATAGCTGATTATTTAAAAAGGAAAATGAAGGTAAGCCATCCTTAGGTTTAACGGCTTTTTTTTATGCTGCAAACCTCAATGAAACTGGTAGGGCACTCCTGTAACCTGTGTAAGTAAAGTTTGGGGAGCATCTAAAATTTTTGCATTCTGCGGCGGCGTGGGTGTTACCGGTGAGTGAGCCGTTAAATATTCTTTTAAAACGGTATGTAAAGTATGTGCAGTATTTTTTGCATTGGCTACCCCTTTCATCCGGCAGAGCATATCATCGGGGTCTCCCTCTCTTTCGCAGGCACAAACAGTATATTTTTTATCCATGTCAAGCGGCGCATCTGCTACAAAAATCTGCTGCACCCTTTTTTCTTTTTCAGCAAATGCATTAAAGGATATTTTCATTCCTTTAAATTTTATAAGCCAGCCACCCAAGCGTTCTGATGCATCTTTTGCAAACACATTGTTCAGCTCTTTTTCCAGCCAGTCTTTTATTTGCCTGCCGTTTACCGTGCCGGTTCTTATGGTGCTGTCCACCGGCAGCATATCAAAAATAAATCCGTCGGTTATAGGAATATTTCCGGTATGGTCAGGCGTAGTACGTGGCGGACAAAAACGAAAACCGTTTGATAAAACAATATCCACTTCTTTCATTTTCCATTGCAACGCATCTAATATCATGGTGTCAATGGGATTTTCTACAACAAAATACCTGTACAATGGAATGGTGCTGTAACCGGCAATTTTATAAATATCTTCTGCAAAAGGTTTTTCATTGTTTTTAATTAACGCTGTCATTTCTGTTGAAGGCTCAAAATTATCAGTTGTTATTTCC
>JAYVGA010000529.1:0-2947 GCA_043772635.1 Chitinophagaceae bacterium | reverse complement strand
TTTGAAGCCGCTAAACTATCGAAGTTCAAGGGCCAGAACAATTGGTTTTATAAATAACAATAAATAAATACCTATGCGCATAAAATATTTTTTCTTTTTACACATGCTGCTCCTTTGTTCTTTTTGCAAAGCACAAAAAAACAACATTTCGGTAATTGCCTATTATACCGGCGGAAACGATATAGATAGTTTTGCAATAGAAAAACTTACGCATATCATATTCAGCTTTTGCCATCTTAAAGAAAATAAATTAAATGTGGATAATGCAGCAGATACTGCAATGATACAGCGGCTGGTGAATCTTAAGAAGCAATATCCAAAATTAAAAGTGATGCTGTCATTAGGAGGCTGGGGCGGTTGTGCCACCTGCTCTGATGTTTTTTCTACAGCTCATGGCCGTAAAGAATTTGCACAATCTGTAAAAGAGAAGAATAATTATTTTAAAACAGATGGTATAGACCTGGACTGGGAATACCCGGCCATCAGTGGTTATCCGGGCCATAGGTTCATTAGCAATGATAAAAAAAATTTTACAGCACTTGTTGTACAGCTAAGAAAAAAACTGGGCAAAAAAAATGAAATAAGTTTTGCTGCAGGCGGCTTTAAAACATTTGTAGAAAACTCAATAGACTGGCCAAAAGTTATGAAAAAAGTAAACAGGGTAAACTTGATGACTTATGATTTGGTAAGTGGTTACTCTACCATAACCGGCCACCACACTCCATTGTATTCTACCCTTCAAAATCCGGAATCGGTAAACAATGCTGTAAGCCTGTTGCAAAAAAAAGGCGTTGCAAAAAATAAAATAGTTATAGGCGCTGCTTTTTATGCAAGAATGTGGGAAGCTGTAGAAGACACTTCATCAGGTTTATACCGCCAGGGTAAATTTAAAGCCAGCATTGCAAATAAAGATTTTACAACTTTCCTGGCCACAGAGCCTGGCTTTACATCTTATTGGGATAGCACTGCCCACGCAGCTTACCTCTACAATTCCGAAAAAAAACTTTTTATTACCAGGGATGATAAAAAATCTGTGGGTTTAAAAACAACCTATGCAATAAATAATGGTTTGGGCGGTATTATGTTTTGGCAATTGCGGGACGATACTTATAACGACGGTTTGCTTGATGCCATTGACAAAGCAAAAAAAGAATATAAATAAAAGATAAAAAAAATAATGCATTAAAGTACATGCCTGCTCCAGCTGAGCATCCTGTTTGTAGCTTCAAAATATTTAAGGGTATCCGGCTCCGCAGGAGCCACCTTGTTTAGAAGCTCCCAAACCAGGTTGGTCCAGGACTCAATCAGAATCATTGGTTACTATTAAAAAAAATAAAGTGCTCTGCATTTAATTCACAAAAAATATATATAGCATAGCATACAACAAAAAAAATCTATTATGAAACGAAATGAATTTATAAAAAATGCCGGTTTAATAAGTGCCGGTTTATTGCTGAAAGATATTTCTTTTGCACAAGCTCCTGCTGGTTTTCCTGTAGTACGTGTTGCGGCTGACAAAAGAAAATTTCACAGTAAAGCGGTAGAAGCTGCCATTACTGAGTTTCATTCTAAAGTAAAAAATAAAGAACTGGCATGGTTGTTTGAAAATTGTTTTCCCAATACATTAGACACCACGGTAGATTTTGAAATGATAAATAATAAACCGGATACTTATGTAATTACCGGCGATATAGATGCCATGTGGCTGCGTGACAGCACAGCGCAGGTGTGGCCATATTTGTTATTGATAAAAAAAGATGCCGCACTGCAACAGTTAATTGCTGGCGTTATAAACCGACAAACAACCTGTATTTTAAAAGACCCTTATGCAAATGCGTTTTACAAAGATGAAAACAAAGTAAGCGAATGGAAGAGCGACCTTACCAAAATGCAGCCAGGCATTCATGAACGTAAATGGGAAATTGATTCTTTGTGTTATCCCATCAGGCTGGCATATAATTACTGGAAATTAACCAACGATGCTGCACCATTTACCATGCAGTGGAAGGATGCAATAAAAGCAACCCTTCAAACATTTAAAGAGCAGCAACGCAAAAATGGAAACGGCCCTTATTCATTTCAGCGCACCACGGCCTGGGCTACAGATGGTGTGCCGCTGGGTGGTTATGGTTACCCGGTAAAACCTGTGGGGCTTATCTGTTCTATGTTTCGCCCAAGCGATGATGCCACTGTTTTTCCTTTTTTAATTCCATCTAACTTTTTTGCAGTGGTAAGTTTAAAACAGGCAGCCACTATGGTAAAACAAATTGCTAAAGATGATACCCTTGCTGCTGAGTTAACAGCACTCGCAAATGAAGTAGATAAAGCCCTGCAGCAACATGCCATTATCAATCATCCACAGTATGGAAAAATTTATGCCTACGAAGTAAATGGTTTTGGCAGTTATCATTTAATGGATGATGCAAACGTGCCAAGCCTTTTATCATTGCCCTATTTAAACGCTGTAAAAAATACAGATCCTGTTTATATCAACACCCGCAAAATGCTGCTCTCTGCCAATAATCCTTTTTTCTTTAAAGGCAAAGCAGCAGAAGGTATTGGCGGGCCGCATGCAGGCATGGATATGATATGGCCTTTAAGTATCATCATGCGGGGGCTTACCAGTAATGATGATAATGAAATAAAAACCTGCATAGAAACGCTGCGAAAAACACATGGCGGCACCGGTTTTATGCATGAGAGTTTTCATAAAGACGATGCAGCAAAATTTAGTCGCAAATGGTTTGCCTGGGCCAATACTATTTTTGGAGAATTGCTATGGGAAGTATATACAACCAAACCTCAATTATTGGCATAAACTATTTGTATTGTACTCTCTAAATTATTTATTAACTGATCTTACGATGATAAAAAAATATCCCATTAAAAATTTCCTCACATTAGCCTTACTTATTTTATTTACCGATGAAGCAAGGGCACAGCAAAA
>JAYVGA010000528.1:0-2811 GCA_043772635.1 Chitinophagaceae bacterium | reverse complement strand
TATGGAAAATTCTCCTGAATTAAAGGCGCTCATAAGAAAAAATGCACACTTATTCTGGTATTCTAAGGATAGTGAAAAAGAAAATTTGCCCCTGCCTGTGGTGGTAGAGTTTTTTTTAAATTATGCTAATAAGGAAAATATAAAAAGCCTGTTTGACATTGCAGGTATTGAAAAAGTTGCCGAAATATTTTTTAAACAGACAAGTACATGGGGACATAGAAGTAATTATTTGCCGGTAATGCAAAATTATTTTACACTCTATTTTAAAAAATATGTACCCCAATATTCTTAATCAAAACCAGGTAGAATTACTTCCGCTGGTGGCTGATTTTAAAAAAGAATTTTATATGGTTGGCGGTACATCAATAGCACTGCATATTGGCCATAGAAGATCTATTGATTTTGATTTATTTAAAAAAGGAAAAATTAAACCCAAAGCAATAACTAAAAAATTTGAAGATAAAAATGAAAAGTATTCAGTTACACTAAACATAGAGGGTCAGTTAAATTTAATTTGCAGAGAAGTTAAGTTTAACTTTTTTGATTATGAATTTGAAATACCCTACAGCATAGATTTTAGCAATCATATAAAAATTCCCGGCTTGTTAGACCTTGCCGCCATGTAAGCTTATGCACTGGGAAGAAGAAGTAAATGGAAAGATTACCTTGATCTATATTTTATTTTGAAAAATCATTACTCCATAGAAATCATTTCTAAAAAAGCTACAGAACTGTATAAAGATTTATTTAGTGAAAAATTATTCAGGGGGCAGCTTAATTATTTTATAGGAATAAATTTTGAAGAACAGGTAGAGTTTATGCCGGGTTTTGAAGTGCCTGATGAAGAAGTAAAAGCTTTCTTAACCGATGAAGCTTTAATCGGTTTTTAATCCGTTAGATGCCAAGGCTCTCAACACTGTCTGCCAAAAAATATGCCCCCAATGCTATAGATAAAAGAATGGCAAGGGATATTCGGCAAACTGCTACCGCTTTGCCTGTAGAGTATATTTTACCCGAATTGGTAATGTGCTCATCAATTAAATCTCCCTGAAATCTTTTGGCTAAAACAGATGTGGCCAAAGTAAAAAAGAGCGTATAAAAAAGACCGGGTATTTTATCAAACGCAGGTATAAAAGCAGTAACTATCAAAATGATAAAACATAGTGTGGTGAGCAATAAGCTGGTACTGGCTTTTTTGTTTGGCCATGCGATTTAAAATTCTGGTAAATCATATAAATGCTCGCAAGCAGACTTGCAAACAAAGCACTTACCACAATAGTTTTTAAAGTATAAATTGGCATTTTCGATTCAATATCAAGAATATTTTCTTTCATAGTTTTAAAAATTAATTTAACAGGGGTAAATAGTTCAGTTTTTTTATACAGCTAACCATATTCTTTGCAACTAATGATGGCGATACACAAAAACACCCTGCAGTTTGCAGGGTGCCATATCCAGTATCCGATATTTTACATTCGATATTTTCCTACATCCCCATTTTCTTTTTTAAATTCTCATCAATAGCATCTAAAAATTCTTCGGTGTATAAATAATCTTCGGTATGATTTACTTTGTTGCCATGAATACAAACCGCCAGGTCCTTTGTCATTTTTCCGCTTTCTACCGTTTCTATACAAACAGTTTCTAAGGCATTACAAAAATCAATGAGTGGTTGGTTGCTGTCTAATTTGCCTCTAAAGGCAAGGCCTCTTGTCCATGCAAAAATAGAAGCAATTGGATTGGTAGAAGTGGGTTTGCCTTTTTGATGCTCTCTGAAATGGCGGGTAACTGTGCCGTGCGCTGCTTCAGCTTCCATGGTAGCACCATCTGGTGTAACTAAAACCGAAGTCATTAAACCCAGGCTGCCAAAGCCCTGTGCCACGGTATCACTCTGCACATCGCCATCGTAGTTTTTGCAGGCCCACACAAAGTTGCCATTCCATTTCAATGCGCTGGCCACCATATCATCAATCAGGCGATGCTCATAAGTTATGCCTGCTACATCATATTGTTCTTTAAATTCCTTCTGATATACTTCTTCAAAAATATCTTTAAACCTGCCATCGTATTTTTTTAGTATCGTATTTTTTGTAGAAAGATACAGGGGCCATTTTTTGCTGAGTGCCATATTAAAACAACTGCGTGCAAAACCATAAATACTTTCATCGGTATTATACATGGCCATGGCCACACCATCGCCTTTGTAATTGTACACTTCAAAAACCTGTGCTTCGCCACCCCCCTCTGGTGTAAATGTCATGGTGAGTTTTCCTTTGCCTTTTATAACAGTATCGGTTGCCCTGTACTGATCGCCAAAAGCATGACGGCCTACAATGATGGGTGCCGTCCAGTTGGTAACCAGGCGGGGTACATTCTGCATTACAATGGGTTCTCTAAAAACAGTACCATCCAATATATTTCTTATGGTGCCATTGGGGCTCTTCCACATTTGCTTAAGGTTAAATTCTTTTACCCTGTCTTCATCGGGCGTAATGGTAGCGCACTTAATACCCACACCGCAAGCCTTAATGGCATTAGCGGCATCAATGGTTACCTGGTCGTTGGTTTCATCTCTGTACTCCATTCCCAAATCGTAATACTGAATGGGAACATCCAGGTAAGGAAGTATTAATTTGTCTTTAATAAATTTCCAGATAATGCGGGTCATTTCATCGCCATCTAATTCTACTACGGGGTTTGCTACTTTTATTTTGCTCATAAATATTAATTAGTGGCCAAAAGTACGATAAACTGTTTTTATATAATTCATCATAAAGCTTTATTGCCGGTAATAATTTATTAGTACAAATG
>JAYVGA010000527.1:0-12437 GCA_043772635.1 Chitinophagaceae bacterium | reverse complement strand
ATTGCCTGCCCGCTTAAGGTAACAGGCAAAGAAGTTTTTAAAGAAAACAAACAATATATAGTAGTGTTTAACCACAATGCCCTGCTGGATGTGCCGCTCTCTGCCCCGCATGTGCCGGGTGCCAATAAAACTATTGCCAAAGCATCTTTTACCAAAGTGCCCATATTTGGATGGTTTTATAAAAGAGGATCGGTACTGGTAAACCGTAAAGACGACAGGAGCCGGGTGAAGAGCTATGAAGAAATGAAAAACACCCTGGTGGCCGGTATGCACATGTGCATATACCCGGAAGGCACAAGAAACAGAACAGACCAGCCTTTAAAACAATTTTACGAAGGTGCATTTAAGCTGGCAGCAGATACCAAAACAGAAATTATCCCCTGCGTTATATCAGGTACCCGCCGGGCTATGCCCATACATAAACCATTTTATTTGTGGCCCACAAAACTGCAGATGGATTTTTTACCGGCTGTGTCTCCGCTGGATACCAACTCAAAACTTTTAAAAGAAAAAGTTTTTAATATAATGCTGCAGCATTATGTGTCAAAAAATCCAAAAAATTAGAAACGTTTTAAATGCATTATTTATGAGGACAGGTTGACCTGTTTGCAAATCAAAATGTTTTTACAAATCAATAAATGACCGGGTGCGGTTTATTTTTAAATCTCTTAATATGGGAGATTTGGGGCTGATGCTGATATTAAAAAACTTAAACTTTCCTACCGGCGAAACATTAATAGCCATTTGCCAGCAGTGCATTTCTCTTGATAAATACATGCTTATTGTTCCCAGCTCTTTACCGGTAATATTGTAAAAGCCATTTATGCCTATCTTCCATTTTGGGGTAAGATTTAAAGAGGAGTTCCAGTTTACATCCTGGTTAAAAGTAGTTTTAGCCGTGCGGTCTCCAATTTCCTGGATGCGTGAAAAGCGAAGCGAATAGGAAAGACTGATATCCCATGGAATAGAAAAATCTACAAACTCCCCGGGGTTATTACTGATGTAAGATAATTCCTGGTTGTACTCATCCAGGGGCATACCGCTGGCATCGTAATTCTGCCGGTTGTTAAGGTTGTTATTATCAAGATTATTATTATTATCCGGTTTCTTTTTATCGCCTCCTCTAAAAGAGGTTTGCATAGATACAGAGCCACTGGTAAGTGTACCCAGCGAAATGGGTTTTTTCTTCCAGATCAGCTTATCTATTCTTCTGCCAATACTATCCCGCTGGTAAGGATCAAAAATTGCACTGGCTGTAATATTTATTTTTTCAAACAGGTTACTTCTTGCAGATACAAGAAGGTTTTCCAGCTTAAAAGAATCTCTCAAAAAATTATAAGAGCCCGTAATTCCAAACCCATCAAGTAAAGAAACTTTTTTTATACCTGCAGCACTGGTATCTGTTTTACTGCGCACTTTCATAGATACGTTGTTGTCAATACCAAAACTAAGTCCTCCAAATCTTCCCTCTCCATATGCACCATAAATACCTCTTTCGTAAACAGATTTTCTAACAATATTTTTCAGTGTATCCCTTTGGTAACTGTACCAGTCTTTACCATTAATATCTGGTTTATAATTCAACGATACAGATGGTCTTATTTCGTGCCTTATAGCCAGCACCCTGCCTTTATTAAAAGTGTACATACCAAAAATACGGGTACTGGTGCTTATGCCAAAAGACATATCATAAGCTCTGTAAAATCCTTTTTTAATGCTGGTGTCTACTTTTTTAGTTGCTGCGTTCCAGGAAAGCCGTTGTTGCTCCTGGTACCATTTTTCCTGGTAGGTGATAGAGGGGGATATTTGAAATGGCCCAAGCTGTGGCAATGATAAAGAGATGGGAATATTATGGCTGGCTCCCCATTGAAGCCTGTTTATAATTTGTGCTCCTATACTACCGGCAGTATCATAAAAAGAAGATAAACTTCTTGCATTGGTATTTAATGCGACGCCCACATTTTCGTACCATTTATAATCGCCAATGGGTTCTTTTCTTCTAAAAGGATAAAGTGTGTTTACGTTAAAAGCTATATCCGGCAAATTAAAATTAATAAGACGCAGCCGGGTATTTTGGTTATGATTGGCGCTTACTGATAAATTATATGGTTTCCAAACTTTAGAATAAGTAATAGATGAATTTAACAGGTTTTCAAAATTACGGTTTGGATTATTGGGTACCTGCTCATTAAATTTACTGCTGCCTGCATTTACATTGGCATTAAAACTTACGCCGGGTCTTGCTTTATTATCTGAGCTGTGGTTCCAGCGTATATTCATCGTTTTTGAAGAATTAAAATCAGGATCTCCTTTAAAATTTGTTCTGAATTTTTGAAGATCAAAACTTAAACTGCCCCGGTAGCGGTAGCGTTTATAATAATTGGGGCTTACATTACCGCTCCAGCCACCGTAAGAATACAGTGTTCCCCTAAAAATCACATCCCAGTTTGGGCCTAAAATTTTATAATAGCCCAGCCCTTCCAGCGAAAGACCCATCTGGTCGTTGGCATTAAAACTTGGTGCAAGTAAACCAGAGTGGCGACCCTGTGATAAAGGATAAATACCAAAGGGCAGTATGATGGGCACCGGTACGCCTTCAAACTCAGGATGCACGGGGCCGGTAAAAGCCATCTTGTTTTTAATAAATTTTATTTTGCTGCTCACAAAGGCAAAGTGCGGCGTATCCAGGTTGCAGGTAGTAAATCTTCCCCGCAGGGCATAAAACACATCATCACTTTCTTTTTTAATTTTTTCGCCGTACACATACATTTCTCCCTGCTGGGTATAGGTACCTTTTGTAATACCCTTTTGTGTTTTCATATTAAAAACAATAGTATCACTTTCCGATTTAAAATCGGCCTGCGTAAATTTAGCATTGGATATCACCCTTCCGTTACTGTCTTTTACATGATAGGCTCTTACCAGGTTGCTGGCCTGGTCGTATTCTATCTGCGGGGCTTCAAGATTATTATCTGCATATTTTATGGTAGATATTTTTCCATAAAGTTTTATCGTTTTTTGTGGTATGTCCATTACCATAGAATCATCTGCATGATAATTAATAGGTACATCCAATGCACCTGCAGATGTTTTAAAATTAAAAGTATCAATGCTTATTTTTATTGAGGTATCTCCATTGCTGCGGGGTATAGTATCGTTTTTATTAATGGCAGCAATCGTTTTTACAGGAGTATCTATAACAGCACGGTTATTAATTTTTACAGGTAAGCTTTTTTTAACTCGGGTTGTATCTGCAGGTACCTGTACAAAGCTGTTGTTAGTGTGACCAAAAGAATGGTTATAAAACGTTAATATAAATATGAAAACAGCACAGAGCCATCCTGAAAATATTTTTGCCTTACCTTTGTTAGTCTGGTGCATATAAAAATGAGATAAGCAAAAATAGCTATTAATACAAAAATATAACCTGTTAAAAATAATTATAACAAAACCTGCAAAATTCTAACGCCATGCATAATAAAAAAAGCCTGTTCATATTCTCTATTTTTTTTATTACACATTTGCTTTATGCTCCTGCCTTTTCTCAAACACCCAAAAAATTAAAAACCATTATAGTAGATGCCGGGCATGGTGGCCACGATGCAGGTGCTACCGGTATATATGAAAACTCTTTGCACTCTAAAGAAAAAGATGTTACACTTGCCATATCTAAAAAAGTAGTAATTGAGTTAAGAAAACAGTTTCCAGATCTTAATATTGTACCCACCCGCACTACAGATGTTTATCATAACCCCAACGAAAAGGCAAGAATTGCCAATGAAAATAAAGGAGATCTTTTTTTATGTATACATGCAGACAGTGGCCCGCTTAAAACCAGCCGCAGGCAAATAGGCAGCCGCACTGTAACCAGATACAAAATTACTTATACCGGCAAGGGCAAAAGAAAGAAGAAAAAATCTACACCATACAAGGTAACGGAACCGGTATATGAATATTTTAAATTACCCATGAAGGCGAGAGGTACCAGCGTGTATATATTTGCTGCACACAAAACCAGTGCAAAGCTAAAAGCTATAATGGATGATGTGGGCGAATTTGAAATAGAAACCAACGAAGGCGATTCTTCCTATACTCCCATAGATTACAGCACCGGCGGAAATAAAGTTATTGCACAGATATATGCCAAAAGATTCCAGGAAAAAAGTGATCTTTTAGCTACATTGGTAAACGACGAAGTAGATAAAACAGGCCGTACAGCCCTGGGCGTAAACCAACGCCAGGTTGGTATTGCAGTATTGCAGGCTACCAATATGCCGGCCATTTTAATAGAAACAGGTTTTATTAATAATGCCGAAGATGAACGCTACCTGAATAGCAGCGATGGGCAGCAGGAGCTGGCAGTAGCCATTACCCTTGCAGTAAAAAGATACAGGGAGCAAATAGAAAATCAGGGAAAAGTTTCCTCAAAATGATATTATTTGTAGATTGAGCCGTAGTATTTAATGCATTGCAGCTTTCGGCTTTATTGTTGCCCACTATTTTTTGATTAAAATTATAAATTATAAATACAAATTATACCACGTGAAAGTATCAAATGAAACTAAGGTAGGTGCCATTGCAGTAACTGCTATTGCCATGCTTATTCTGGGCTTTAATTTTTTAAAAGGCAAAAAGCTGTTAACCAAAAGTACTACCCTGTATGCCAATTACGGTAATATACAGGGTTTACAAAAATCAAATCCAATTATTATAAATGGGCTTATGGTGGGTACCGTGTTCGATATACGCACAGACAGGAATATGAGAAATATCCTGGTAGAAATGAATATTACCAAAGATGTATTTATTCCTACCAACTCCATATGTGTTATTAAAACAAATCCCATAGCTACTCCCAGCCTGGAGATTAAACTGGGCGATGCTGCTACTCATTTAAAAAATAAAGACAGTATTCTTACAGAGGCCAGTGGAGGACTTTTTGATAATGTATTAAAAAATGTAGATCCTGTTTTATTTGAGGTAAAAAGATCTATAAAATCGCTGGATACTTTACTGATAAATTTTAATACCATTTTAGATCCAAGAGCAAAAGGTAATATCGGTTCCTCTCTTGAAAATTTAAATAAGATTACAGCTTCTATGATGCAGTCTACTGCTTCGCTGCAGATATTGCTTAACTCGCAAACAGGTGTATTGGCTAAAAGCCTTAATAACGTAAATTCCATCACCGGTAATTTTGCATCTAATAACGAAAAAATAAACAGCGTGGTTACCAACCTGGATAAAACCACTACCAGGCTTGCGCAATTAGAATTTGACAAAACACTTAATGCTTTAAACGGCACCATTGCAGATTTAAAAGCCATAGTAGGCAAGATAGGCAGCACGGATGGCACACTGGGTAAACTGATGAACGATCCGGTAATGTATAACAACCTTGCATCTACCGGCAACAAGCTAAACCTGCTGCTGGATGATATCCGCATTAATCCAAAACGTTATGTAAACATTTCTGTATTTGGCAAAAAACAAAAAGGAAGTGCTTTGATGACACCACTGCCCGATACTTTAAATGCGCCATATTATATCCAAAAAGTAAATGACTAATTTAAAAAGTTGTTTAAAAATAATTGTATGAATTTCTTATTTGGCCGCCGTTCGTGTATCACGAACGGCTTACATGTTGAATGAAAATTCTATTTTTAAACAGTTTATAAGGTATTGATAGAAATTTTTTCTGCCATGCTGCATACAAAGAATGATAGCTACTAAAAGTTTATATAGTTTAAAAATGATCCTGCTTACCACAGGATTATTTTTTATGCTGGGCAGTATGGCGCAGGTAACCAAGCCACCCGCAACAACATTTGCAACAGTACCAACAGATACCACCAGGGAAATTGAAATTATATGGGCCGAAAGTATGCGCACCATTACCCTGGCCGATGGTACAGAATTACAAACCCTTGCAGGTAAGGCTGCGGTAAGGCAGGGCAACACAAAATTAAACGGCGACAGTATTGTATTAAACTCACGTACAGGTATAGCCGAAGTTTTTGGCCATGTACATATTAATGATGCAGATACCGTAAACACTTATGCTTCTTATTTAAAATACCTGGGCAAGGAAAGAATTGCCTACCTGAAAAAAAATGTGAAACTTACAGATGGCAAGGGCACCCTGCTTACAGATGATCTGGAATATAACCTTGCTACAGGAATAGCAACATACAAAAATGGTGGCAGGGTAGTAAATGGTAAAACTATTCTTACCAGCAGCGATGCCGTGTATTACTCCAATACAAAAGATGTTTATTTTAAAAGGTATGTGCACCTTACCGATCCAAAGTATGATATTAAGGCAGACAGCCTGATGTATAATACACAATTAAAATCAGCTACTTTTATTTCGCCAACTGTTATAAAAACAAAAGAAGGTGGCATTATTAAAACAAAATCGGGCACCTACAATTTAGAAACTGGCGAAGCCATTTTTTACGACCGAACTTTTTACAGCGACAGTACCCGTTCTCTTACAGGTGGCAAGATTGCCTTTGATGAAAAAAGCGGCATACTGCAGGTAGAAGATAACGGCAAACTGGTGGACAGTGCAAACAATGTAACCGTTATAGGCGGGCAAATTTTACTGGATAAAAACAAAAACTCTTTTCTTGCCACACGCAAACCGGTAATGATTTTATACAGGGACAATGACAGTACATATATTGCTGCAGATACCCTTTTTTCCGGCCTTAGAAAATATGATACTACACAAAATATAACCATAATAAAAACCGGTGCACTGCAAAAAGTAACCGCAGTAAATATAGCTGATACGGCGGATAGCATTGGCACCGGAGATACTGTAAATATTGTAAAACAAACAACAGACAGCATTGTAAGCTATACCGTAGATACGCTTAATAAAGCAACGCCTTTAAACTTAAATGCTGTCAAAGACAGTATCCGTTATTTTCTGGCTTTTAATCATGTAAGAATATTTAACGATTCGCTGCAGGCAGTGTGCGACAGTTTGTATTATTCTACCGAAGATTCTGTTTTTAAAATGTTCAGAGACCCGGTTTTCTGGAACGATAAAACACAGGTAAACGGCGATACCATTTACCTCTTTACCAAAAACCAAAAGGCAGAAAGACTCTATGTATTTAATAACGGCATGGTGGTAAACCAGAGTAATGAAAAATTATTTAACCAAATGGCGGGCCGCACATTAAATGGTTATTTTAAAAAGGGCAGCATAGATTATATAAGAGTAAAAGGTTCCCCTGCCGAAAGTATTTTTTACCCGCTTGATGAAGAAAGTGCCTATGTAGGCATGAACCGCAGCAGCGGAGATGTGATAGATATTTATTTTGTAAACAAAGAGCTGAACAAAGTAAAATTTGTAAACGATGTAAATGGCACCCTCTTCCCTCTTAAACAAATACCGGCAGGAGAAGACCGTTTAAAAGGTTTTATCTGGTTGGATAATCGCAGGCCGAAGAATAAGCTGGAACTGTTTGAATAATAGAGGGTGAAAGGTCAAAGGTCAGAGGTCAATGGTCAGTGGTCAATTCATCAATCATTTTTTAAAAATAAATTTTACCGTCACCTTTAAATGTTTGGCTTAAATTGTTTGGCGGTGTGGAGGAACAAATAAATGTTTTTGTTCAAATGCACCGCCTTTGTTCATAAAGAGAAGGAAAGAGGATGAGGTTACCATTAAATATCTAAATCTTTTTAGATTGAAACGAACTGCTTTTTTATTTTGCTGCTTTGCATTTTTTGCACTGGGCTCTTTTGCGCAGGCAGATAACTATAGCGGTACATGGGTGATGGAGGGGAAAAAAGATGCAGATAACCATTCGTTTTTTATAGAATTACACATTGCAGAACCCGAACAAAAAACACTGTATCCTGCACAACTTAAAATAAATTTCCAGAATTTTAATGCCGTTTACGAATTACTGCTCATAAAAAAAAATGACGGCCAGTTAGCCATTGGCAGAAATAAATATGCCCTTAAAGAAACGCCTTACAGTATTGGTACCTGGACCATTTTATTAAACGGCACTTTTGATTTAAGTAAAGACGCTGCCGGAAAAAATATGCTCACAGTAAACAGAATTCCTTCTAAACGTTATGGCGTTCCCCTGCCTGCCATTATGAGTTATGCAGAAGCCAACAGGGCTGCTGTAATGCAGATAAGCGATTTTTTAAAACAGGCTCCCATTAATTTACAAAAGATAAATGAGCAGGCATGGCGCAGTGCCGATGTACATAAAATTTTAAATACTTACGAAGCACCGGATTATTTTGGCATAACAGACACCCTTTATACAAAATCTACAGAAGGTGTTTTAAGCTTTTCAGAAAACAATAAAGCAGATAATGATACCATATCGGTAATGCTTAACGGAAAGATGATTATTGATAAAATGAACATCAACAAACCCATTAATAAACAAAAAATAAACCTGGATACGGGTTTAAATATTCTTTGTTTTTTTGCAGATAATTATGGCCGTATTTCGCCCAATACCTCCCGGTTAAATCTTGCGTTTGACCAAAAAAAATTCACCCTTGATTTTACTATAAAGAAAAATATATCTGCCACTTTTATTGTAGCTAAAATTTATTTTTATCCCGATCAAAAACAATATACCCCTGCTGCAGTGCTGGCAAGAAAAATCATTTCCCAAAAAATAAAACAGCGGGAAACAAAACTGATAGACAGCATCAAAGCAGAAGCCTCCGAAATTACCCTTGCCATTTGGGACGATGCTGTAGAAGACGGCGACAGCATTTCCCTGCAGATTAATGATGAAATTTACATGCCCGGTATTGCCGTAAAAAAGAAACCACAGTTTATACAGGTAAAACTATACCCCGGAGAAAATAAAATAATTTTTATTGCAGATAACCTTGGCAGCATTTCTCCCAACACATCTGTGCTGGAAATTATTGATGGCAAACGCAGAAAATCCTACATGATAAATACCAACCTGGGGCAAAATAATGCCATAAAGATTTTGTGGGAGAAGGGGAGTTATTAGGTGAGAGTTGTGAGTTGGGAGTTGTGAGTTCTGAGCACCAGCACCTTCTTATGGTAACTAAAATCTAAACTTCGCAAAACGTTGAACTTCTTAAACCTTTAAACCTCTAAACATGTTAAGCCTCTCAAACTTCTTAAACTTTGAAACCCCTCAACCCTTTGAAACCCTTTAAACCCTTTCCACACTCCTCCCTGCAAAAAATTTTACCAAAAGAATACCCGCAAAAAAACCACCTATATGTGCTGCATAGGCTACACCGCCGCCGCCTTCCTGGCCCCCCAGGCTGCCCCAGCCACTAAAAAGCTGCAGCCCTATCCAAAGGCCAAGGGTTATAAATGCAGGCACTTTAATAATTAACGCAATAACAAAAACCCTTACTTCATTTTTTGGAAATAATAAAAGATAACCACCCAATACGCCGGATATTGCACCAGATGCACCAAGGCTTGGTATGAGCAAATCTCTTTGCATTAACTGCGATGCAAATACATGGCAAAGGGTAGCAATTATACCGGTAAGTAAATAAAAGCCAAGATACTTTATATGCCCCATCCTGTTTTCAAGATTATCACCAAATACCCACAGGTAAAGCATATTGCCACCCAGGTGCGCCAGGCCACCATGCATGAACATGGCAGTAAAAATAGTAAGGTGCACCGGTATGGGTGTGCGGCCAATTCCTCCTTCGTATACCACATCATTACCCGTTAATATTTCCTGTGGTATGGTAGAAAAGCTCATGGTAAAAGCCTGGTTGCTTCCAAACCCCTGGTAATATATAAACACCAGGATGTTGAGTGCAATCAATATATAATTTACATAAGGCGTCCTTGTGCGGTCTGCATTGTTATCACTTATTGGTATCATGCTATTTTCAAATTTATAAGAAAGGTAGGGAAAAACAGGTTTCAAAGGTTCAAGAGGTTCCAAAGGTTTCAAAGGTTTAAAAAGTCCGGGCACTTTGTTAGCCATTAATGGTCATTGAAAAATAAGAAGCCCCAACCTTTGAAACCTCTTGAACATTTGAAACCTTTGGAACTATTTAAGCCCTCCCTCCGTTTTTATCCCCCTTTTACCCTATTTTTGCCCACCAAAAATTTAGAATACTAATTATGGAAAATTTGATTTATGTAGTTCCTGCAATGGGTATTGTTGGCCTCTTGTACACTTTAGTAAAATTTATGTGGGTATCCAGGCAGGATGCCGGTACACCCCGCATGAAAGAAATCAGCAATTATATAGCAGAAGGTGCTATGGCTTTTTTAAAAGCAGAATATAAAGTATTAACCTATTTTGTAATTATCGGTGCCATTCTTTTGGCCATTATGGGTTATACAAATGAAAAGAGCCATCCCAGTATTGCAATAGCATTTATACTCGGCGCATTCTTTAGTGCACTTGCGGGTTTCATTGGTATGAAGGTGGCTACAAAAGCTAATGTTCGTACTGCAGAAGCTGCAAGAACCAGTCTTTCCAAAGCATTAAATGTTTCTTTTACCGGTGGTAGCGTAATGGGTATGGGCGTTGCAGGCCTGGCCGTATTGGGCCTGGGTGGTTTATTCATCATACTAAAACAAATTTTTGCTCCGGGTGCTGCAGTAGATAGCGAAGAGATGGAGCGCACGATAGAAATATTAACCGGCTTCTCCCTGGGTGCAGAGTCTATTGCATTGTTTGCCCGTGTGGGTGGCGGTATTTATACAAAGGCGGCCGATGTAGGCGCTGATCTTGTGGGTAAGGTGGAAGCCGGTATTCCGGAAGATGACCCCCGCAACCCTGCAACCATTGCAGATAATGTGGGCGATAATGTGGGCGACGTTGCAGGTATGGGAGCCGATTTGTTTGGTTCTTATGTGGCCACAGTTTTAGCCACCATGGTGTTGGGCAGAGAAACAAATGCACTTACAGATGCTTTTGGTGGAATGAGTCCTATTCTTTTACCCATGCTCATTGCAGCAATGGGAATAATATTTTCTATCATCGGAACTTTTTTTGTACGCATTAGCGAAAGCGCAGGTTTAAGTACACAAAAAGTACAGAACGCTTTAAATATGGGTAACTGGGGCTCTATGGTTTTAACGGCCATTGGTTGTTACTTTTTAGTACAATATTTATTACCAGATAATATGACGTTACGTGGCCACGACTTTACAAAAAATGGCGTGTTTGGTGCTATAATGGTAGGCCTGGTAGTAGGTGCTTTAATGAGCCTTATTACAGAATATTACACCGCAATGGGTAAGCGCCCGGTAATGAGTATCATCCGCCAATCGGCCACGGGCCATGCTACCAATATTATTGGCGGGCTGGCAGTAGGTATGGAAAGTACATTACTTCCTATCCTTGTTTTGGCTGGTGGTATTTATGGCTCTTACGAATGCGCAGGCTTATATGGTGTGGCTATTGCAGCCGCAGGTATGATGGCTACAACAGCCATGCAGCTTGCCATTGATGCATTTGGCCCTATTGCAGATAATGCAGGTGGCATTGCAGAAATGAGTGAGTTACCGGCAGATGTAAGGGAGAAAACAGATATACTTGATGCTGTGGGTAACACTACTGCAGCAAGTGGTAAAGGTTTTGCCATTGCATCGGCTGCATTAACAGCGCTGGCATTGTTTGCCGCTTTTGTGGGTATTGCAAAAATTGATGGTATAGATATTTATAATGCCGATGTACTGGCTGGTTTATTTGTAGGAGGTATGATACCTTTTATATTTTCATCGCTTGCAATAAGAGCTGTGGGCGAAGCAGCCATGGCAATGGTAGAAGAAGTGCGCAGGCAGTTTCGTACCATACCTGGCATTATGGAAGGCACCGGCAAACCTGAGTATGATAAATGTGTGGCCATTTCTACCGAAGCATCTTTAAAGAAAATGATGATGCCCGGAGCAATAGCTTTACTTTCTCCCATTATTATTGGTTTTGTTTTTGGCCCGGAGGTATTGGGTGGTTTTCTTGCAGGTGCTACAGTATGTGGTGTACTTATGGGTATGTTTCAAAACAATGCCGGTGGTGCATGGGATAATGCAAAAAAATCTTTTGAAAAAGGTGTAGAGATAAATGGCGAAATGTTTTACAAAAAATCGGAACCTCACAAAGCATCCGTAACGGGTGATACGGTGGGTGATCCTTTTAAAGATACATCCGGCCCATCTATGAACATTTTAATTAAGCTGATGAGTATTGTTTCGCTGGTAATAGCTCCTACCCTTGCAAAACTTCATCATGATAAAATAGAGAAAAGAAGAAACTTAAAAATAGAAAACCTTAGCATGATGGCTGCCGGTGGTGGTGCTGCACATATTATGGAAGAAAAAATAATTAAAACCATAGACAGCATGGGAGTAGAAAAAACAACTACTGCCACAACAAATGGAACTGTGGGTGCCGACGGTGAATTTGTTTATAACACCGGTA
>JAYVGA010000526.1:0-3119 GCA_043772635.1 Chitinophagaceae bacterium | reverse complement strand
ATAAACATGGATAATATGGAACGTATTTTCCTGGTTGGTTTTATGGGTACAGGAAAATCGTATTGGGGAAAAATATGGGCTGATAAAATAAATTTTTCTTTTATTGATTTGGATGAAATGATAGAGCATGAAGAGCATTGCAGCATTGCACAAATATTTGAAAAAAAAGGAGAAGATTATTTCAGGCAAAAAGAAGCTACGACTCTCCGGTTGATGAAGCAACATAAAAAAACAATCATTGCATGTGGCGGAGGCACTCCCTGTTTTTTTGAGAATATGCAATGGATGAATGAAAACGGTATTACGGTTTTGCTGCAGGCGGATGCTGCATATATTTTAAAAAATATTGAACGCCAGCCAGGGCAACGGCCATTAATAAAAGGGAAAAATATTACAGAGCAGTTGTTGTTTATTGAAAAAAAATTAAAAGACCGGGAATTATTTTATAGCGAGGCAGACATTCAGTTAGACGCAGAGGCTGCAGACGAAAATTCTATTGATTATATAAAAATAAAAATAAAAAATGCATAAAGGGTTTTTAAAAACAGGTTTTTTATTTGCTGCATTATCTGTAGCTATGGGAGCTTTTGCAGCACACGGGTTAAAGGATTTTTTTAGCCAAAATGCCCTCAATACTTTTGATACGGCGGTGCGGTACCAGTTTTATCATGTGTTTGCTTTGTTGCTTACTGCTATACTTTACAGGGATTTTAAAAATAAATTTATAATTATTGCCGGATGGCTTTTTATTACTGGTATTATTTTATTTAGCGGATCGTTGTACCTGCTTACCATTATACAGGGAATGGTACAGCCGGGTTACAAATGGGTGGGTGCCATTACTCCCTTTGGTGGTGTTGCATTTATTGCCGGCTGGATATTTTTGTTTGCCGCAATGTTTAAAAAGAATTAATCAGCGGGTTTTGCGGTAAAGCTTTATGAGTGTTCCGTTATTGTTTTCGATAGAAAATTCTATTTCCACATCTTTCATTCTTTTTTTCATATTGCTAAGTCCGTTGCTAAACTGGCGGATATTATCAAAGTCTATTCCTTTGCCGTTATCATGTATAGAAAGGGAAATTCCTTCTTTCTCTTTTTGCAATACAATCTTTACTTCGCTGGCAGCAGCATGTTTAATTACATTTTGCAGGGCTTCTTTTATTACCAAAAAAACATTGCGTCGTATAATTCCGTTTACCACCAGTGCAGGTAATTTTTCTGGTATTATTATTATAGGGGTAATGCCGGTATTTTCAAGATAATCTATGGTATAACTGCGTATATAAGAAACCATATTGCCGAGCGTATCGTTGTGGCTGCTCATGCTCCAGATGATGGCATTCATTTTATTAATAAGCTCATCAGAAGAAGAAGAAATTTTTTCTATTTCCGGTAAAATGTTTTCGCCAGCCTTGCTTTTGGCCAGTTCGCTGTAGAGGCGAATGGCTGTCATGCCTGCACCCAGGTCATCGTGCATGTCTGCGCTTATGCGGTTGCGTTCTTCCTGCTGTGCTTTATAAATGGCCAGTTCGTTTTCAAATGATTGTTTTTCGGCCTGTAGTTTTAGTGCTTCCTGCTCCTGGATATTTAAAGTAAGTTCCTGCCTGTTTTTGTAAAACAAACCCAGCAAAAAGAAAAGGACAGAACAGATGATGCCCATTTGAAAATAAAAGAAAGGGGTAGTATAAATATTATCAGCATCTGCATTAAAGAGATTGAGGCAAAGCGAAATGATAAAGAAAAAAAGCTGGATGGCTGTACCTATAGCCAGGTAATTCATTAAAGGATTTTTGTGTACCAATGATAAATATATATAAACCAAACCTGCCATGAGGGCAAGAATCTTTAGTACAATTTCAAATATTATTTCAAACTTATACAATTCAAAACCAAAATGAATTATGCTGAAAACAACCATTAAAATTCCCAATATCCATCCTTCTAAATATAAAAACTTATTAAGCTTGGGATGTAGCACTGCCGTATTTAAAAAATGCCTTGTAAAAGCCAGGTAAAAAATAGTACCTGCTATTAATAAAAATAAATCGAGGTAACTCATAAAAAAACCCCTGAACCATCCCGGGTAACCGCTTAAGTATGACGTAAGAAAAATAAGAAAGAACATGCAAACAGAATAAAGCGAATTGTATAAAAATTCTATTTTACTACTTATAAAATAATTAAGCAGGGTTAATATTATCATCATGAGCAGCATGCCGCTAAAAGTAATGCCGATTATTTTTTTTTCATTCAGCGACCCATACATCCTGTTTTGAAAAGATAGCAAGTGCGATGGCGCAATAAGGGTAGATTGTATGCGGTTTAAATAAGTTTTAAAAAAACCAGCCTGCAGCAGGTATGTAGTAGTACGATTGGCCGGCAGTTCCAGCGGAATAAAACCTGTTTGCAATCCTTTTGTTTCCAATTTTTTTATGGTGCCTAGAGAATCTATGGAATACAATTGCAGGTGCTTAAAAAGTTTGCCGGGGTAATAATAATAGGACAGTATATTATTGGTATTGTTTTGCAGGCTGAAACGCAGGTAAAAAGTTTTGCTGAATAACCTGCCGGGAATATCACCTGACGGTGTTAACACAGAAAGCGGAATAAAATGCTGGCTCGCAATTTTTTCTACTGGTATAGTAAGATTGCTGTCAATAAAAACAAGCGTGCTTTGATTAATAGCCGAGATGTTATCTACGGTATCTGTATTTACCGAAAAATCTATACCGGGCACCTGTGCATACAGCGTACTGGTTATTAAAAAAAATAAGGGGGTAAAAATATTTTTTTTCAAAAATGCAGCTTTACTCCCAAACCTACATAAATTCGTTGAAACGGCATATTTAAAAATGTGTAATGCCCCAATTATGCAGGCAGGTTTTATTTATCTTTGTTATCAATGGCCAATAAAGTAAAATCAATCAAAGCAAATACAAAAGCAGCAGAGTCGCTTAAGCAGGAGAAAGAAGAAACAGTAGAGGTAAAACAACTGCTTAAAGATGAGCGTACCCATAAAATATCCGGTAGCATATGCATACTGCTGGCACTTCTTTTTTTTATAGCATTTACCTCCTACTTTTTTACCTGGGATGAGGACCAGGATATGGTTTTTAAAG
>JAYVGA010000525.1:0-6163 GCA_043772635.1 Chitinophagaceae bacterium | reverse complement strand
ATATTCAACTGCTTTTACATCATGGTTGGTAATGGTTTCAGTTTTTTTTATTTCTGCCGCATCGGCTAAAGAAAAATTATTTACCACATCATGCAATTGCTTTTTTAATGAGGCACCTGATTTAAAAAATTTCTTTTCTGCCAAAAATAAAAAATATCCTACTTCCACTAAAACCCTATATTTAATTAAAGCATATTCGCTGAAATATTCATCTAAATGCTGCAGTTGTTTACGGTAGCGGCCATCAATGGGGGAGATGGCAGTTAGTTGGTTTAAATCCATGTTGTTGCTGTAAATTTGCGCAAAAATACAGTATTGATACATAAGATTAAAGTGGGGGCAGTAAGTTATTTAAATACAGAGCCCCTGATATACGGATTTGAAAATGGAATGATGGCTGATGAGATTGAATTATTATTTGATTTTCCTGCTAATATTGCCCGGGAATTATTAAATAATCACATTGATGTTGGCCTTGTGCCGGTGGCGGCGCTGCCTGCCATGCAGGAGTTTTATATCATTAGTGATTACTGTATTGGTTGCGATGGCGCTGTTGCCAGCGTTTGCCTTTTTAGTGATGTGCCGTTGCAGGATATAAAAACTATTTTATTAGATTACCAGAGCAGGACATCGGTGGCTTTGCTGAAAATTTTAATAAAAGAACATTGGAAAATAACGCCGGAGTTTATCGCAGCAGAAAAAGGTTTTGAACAAAACATTAAAGGCAGCACTGCCGGGCTGGTAATTGGAGACAGGGCTTTTAAACAAATCCCTGTTTCAAAATATCATTACGATCTTGGTTTGGCATGGAAAGAAATGACTGGATTACCTTTTGTATTTGCGGCATGGGTAAGCAACAAAAAATTGAATGATGCTTTTATAAATGATTTTAATGCAGCAACTCAACAAGGGCTTTTGCATTTGGCAACAATTGCAAAGAGTAACCATGTAAACGGGTTTGATATGTATAATTATTATACAAATTTTATTTCCTATCAACTTGATGAAAAGAAAAAAGAAGCCCTCCAAATTTTTTTAAAACTATTAAGTCATATTCCGGTTAATACCTGATTTCTTTTTTAATATATTTACTACTGGCAAGGCATCAGGTGTTAGTTTTAAATACCAGACTGCGGCTATAAACATACTGCTGTAAAGCAAACCCTTGCAAATAATACCCGGCCAGCCATGCAAATGTTGCAAAATAAAATACGCAATACAATACAGTGCAGGTGCAATAAGTATTGCCCAAAGCGTTTTTATAGAAAAAGGTTGCATTTTAAACTTCTTCCACAAAAAAATTAACCTGATAATATTATATACGGTGTATGCAATAAAATTTGAAATACCGGCACCAACAATGCCAATTTCAGGGATTAAAAAATAGTTTAAGGGTACAATTAATAAAAGTAAAATAAGGCCTGTTAAAAACTCAAACCGCCAAAAGTTAGAGGTGCCAATAATTTGTCCGTTAACGCCGGTGCCCATATCCACTATTAGTTTAAAGCCAAAAAATAAAACCACGTATTTACCCTGTAAATACAGTGCATTAATTTGTAAAACTTTTATAGCATCATCGTAACACAACCAAATATTTCCAAACAAAAAAAGGCAGATCAGTAAAAGGTTAATACTGCTGCGTTTGTAAATTTTGTTTATAACATCGTATTTTTTTTCTCTCCAGGCTTCGGCAAGTACAGGTATAGTGATGGCTACAATGCTTCTTTGCGGCACCTGTATAATATTACTGATGTAAGTTGAAAATGCAAAAATGCCCATAGCAACCTGCCCGTTAGGTATTTTACTGGAGATGGTAAAGCTGTCAAATAGTGCTGCTGTGGTAGAAATTGCTACACCTGCAAATATGAATAGGGCAAATACAACTATTTTTTTTCCAAACCTGCGGCTTACTTTGCTTAATTTAAATGTAAGGTGCAATTGTTTTTTCTGGTGTAAATACAACAATAATATTGTAACCAAAATACTGTACAGGCAGGCAAATAATTTTATAAAAGTATCATAACTGATAACCCTGAAAATAAATAATAATATCAGCGCAGTAGTCAATAACCGCAGTGCGGTCTCTCTTAAAAAACTTGATATCACTGTTCTTTTTAAACTCCAGCAATAACTTTCTAAAATGGTAAAAATTAAAAGAGAAAAACCAAAGGGATAAATCCAGTAATAATAATCTACCAGTATTTTTGAGTTTGCTGAAAATTTTTGTTCAAAAAAAGATTTTAAAATAATACCTCCGGTTAAAAAAATTATAAATCCAATCACTGAAAATAACAGTGCCCAAGTAAGCAAATCATTTTCTTCATCTTTTAAATGGGCTTTATAATAAGGCGAAAATTTATAAATAACCGCTGATAAACCTAAAAAAGAATAAGCGTAAATGATCTGGCTGAAATCAAAAAAACTTCTTGTTAATCCATACTGGTCGGGGCTGAACCAATCGGTCTTTGTAAAAAAAAGGTTATTAAAAAAACCTATGGAAAAGCCAATGAAAATAATAATTGATGAAATAATGCTTTGCCGCCTGATTTGACTCATATGCTAAAGTAAGTTTTTTGAAAATAAAGCAATAAATTTACTTTTTTTAAAGCTATACACTAAATGAAAGTAGTAATTTTTGCCGGTGGCCTCGGTACCAGGATAAGCGAAGAAACAGATGTAAGGCCCAAGCCGATGGTAGAGATTGGAGGGAAACCCATTTTATGGCATATCATGAAAAGCTATAGTCATTATGGTTTCAACGATTTTATTATTTGCTTAGGGTATAAGGGCTATGTAATAAAGGAATATTTTATGAACTATTTTTTGCATAATTCCGATATTACTATCGATTTAAAAAATAACACTACCGAAATTCATGGAAGCAGTGCGGAAGATTTTAGAGTAACCCTTGTAGAAACTGGCCCCGCCACTAAAACAGCCGGCCGTTTAAAACAAGTTCAAAAATATATAGGTAACCAGGATTTTATGCTTACTTATGGTGATGGTGTTTGCGATGTTGACCTTACTGCATTAGTACAATTTCACCGGCAACAAAATAAAATTGCAACTGTAACAGCCATACAAATGGATGCCCGCTTTGGAGGAATGGATCTGGATGCCGCAGGCAAAGTAATTTCATTTAAAGAAAAAGCAAAGGATGAAAGTAAGTGGATCAACGGGGGGTTTTTTGTTTTAAAACCCCAGGTGTTTAATTATTTAGAAGGTAACATGAATGAGATGATGTGGGAAGACGAACCATTGGAAAAGTTAACCAATGATATGGAATTAGCAGCTTTTAAGCATGCCGGGTTTTGGAAATGTATGGACGCATTAAGAGATAAAATAGAATTGGAAGAACTCTGGAAAAACGAACAAGCAAAATGGAAAGTGTGGTAAATCAATCAACAGCTTCTTTTTATAAAAACAAAAAAATTTTTGTTACCGGCCATACCGGTTTTAAAGGTACCTGGTTTATGGCCTGGTTACATTTATTAGGTGCAAAAATAAAAGGGTATGCATTACCGCCACCGGCTGATAATACTTTCTTTAATACCATTGCATCTTCAATTGAATTTGAAAATGTGTTTGCCGACATAAGGGATAAAGAAAAATTGAATACTGAAATAGTAAACTTTAATCCCGATTTTATTTTTCATTTTGCAGCGCAGGCACTGGTAAGGCGCAGTTACGCTATACCTGCCGAAACTTTTGAAGTGAACGCAGTAGGTACTGCAAATTTGCTGCAAGCGGTAAATAATTTGGCTGGTAAATGTACTGTTATAATTATTACTACAGATAAAGTTTACCAAAACAGGGAGCTAAACTATTATTATAAAGAAGAGGATGTTTTAGGGGGGTATGATCCCTACAGTGCCAGCAAGGCCGCCACAGAAATTGTGGTAAATTCTTTCAGAAATTCTTTTTTCAATACACAAAAAATTGCTGTTCATCAAAAAGCACTTGCAAGCGCAAGAGCAGGTAATGTAATTGGCGGTGGCGATAGAAGTGCTGACAGGATCATTCCCGATATCATCCGCTCGTTAGAAAGTAATAAACCTGTAGAAATAAGAAACCCTGCTGCGGTAAGGCCATGGCAGCACGTTTTAGAACCTTTAAGCGGCTATCTTACAACAGCCATGTTATTAGATGCAGATGCTATAAAATTTTCTGGAGCGTATAATTTTGGTCCTTTGCCCAACGATCATTTACCGGTAAAAAAATTAGTTGAATCAGCTATACATTGCTGGGGTAACGGAAGCTGGGCCGATGTATCGGACGCTGCCCAACCACATGAAGCAGGTTTGCTGCAATTAGATATTACTAAAGCAAAAAAAGTTTTACACTGGCAACCTAAACTGGATAGTGCCACTGCTATTGAATGGACGATTAACTGGTACAGGCAACTATCTGAAAATGTTTTTGATTTTACACTGCAACAAATTAAAAACTATCAGCAAAAATGATTTTTACCGAAACAGTTTTGAAAGGGAGTTATGTTATCGGGTTAAATCCTTTTACAGACGAAAGGGGTTGGTTTGCACGTACCTATTGTAAAAATGAATTCAGTAACATTGGCCATGTACAAGAATGGGTGCAAATAAATCATTCTTTTACAAAAAAAAAAGGGGCTGTACGTGGTATGCATTTTCAATTGCCACCATTCAGCGAAATTAAATTAGTACGTTGTATTGCCGGGGCGGTATATGATGTAATAATTGATTTGAGAAAGGGTTCGCCAACTTTTTTAAAATGGTTTGGGGCGGAGCTTTCTGCTCAAAACAAAAAAATGATTTACATACCAGAAGGCTTTGCACATGGTTTTCAAACTTTAAGTGATGAGTGTGAATTAATTTATCATCATACTCAATTTTATACAGCCGGCGCAGAAGGCGGCATAAAATATAATGATCCAAAAATTAATATTAACTGGCCTTTGCCGGTTATCAATATTTCAGAACGTGATAATCAGCATAGTTTGCTGGATAAAAATTTTAAAGGACTATAATTATGCAGTGCAGATTTTGCAAAACAGTATTAGAACATGTGTTTATCGATTTAATCAATTCACCGGCATCAAATTCTTTTTTAACGGCTGAACAATTGAATGAACCGGAAACCTATTATCCGCTGAAAGTTTACACCTGCCATAATTGTTTTTTGGTACAGGTAGATGAATATAAAAAATCCGGTGCAATTTTCGACAGCAATTATTTGTACTTTTCATCATACAGTACCAGTTGGCTGAAACATGCCAGTGACTATGCTGATAAAATGACTGCACGTTTTGGATTTAATACAACATCGCAGGTAATTGAAATTGCAAGTAATGATGGTTACCTCTTGCAATATTTTTTACAAAAAGGGATTAAAGTAACGGGTATTGAACCTACGGCAAATACCGCAGCCGTGGCTATTAGTAAAGGCATTAATACAGTGGTGGATTTTTTTGGTGTAAAACTGGCCGGCCAGCTCACCAGTCAATCCGGTATTAAAGCCGATTTATTATTAGGCAATAATGTATTGGCACATGTACCTGATATAATCGATTTTGTTGGCGGTATGAAAATAATACTTGCAGAAAATGGAGTGATCACTATGGAGTTTCCACACCTAATGCAACTGGTAGATAACAACCAGTTTGACACCATTTATCATGAACATTTTTCTTATTTATCTTTTTATACCGTAAAACAAATTTTTGAATCGCAGGGATTGGAAATGTTTGATGTGGAAGAAATTGGAACACATGGCGGCTCTTTACGTATTTATGCAAAGCATAAAGAAGATAACTCCAAAATAATTTCCGAAAATGTTTTTAATCTTATAAAAAAAGAAACTGACAAAGGTTTAAATGGATTATCCTATTACGATAATTTTCAACAAAAGGCATTAAAAGTAAAATTAGATTTGATTGGATTTTTGATTGCTCAAAAAAAAACTGGAAAAAAAGTTGCCGCCTATGGAGCTGCGGCAAAAGGTAATACGCTGTTGAATTATTGTGGTATCAAGAATGACCTGATTGATTTTGTAGTGGATGCTAATCCGCATAAACAAAATAAATTTTTACCGGCAAGCCATATACCTGTGGTAAACGAAGATTTTTTAAAAGGTGCTAAACCGGATTTTGTAATTATTTTTCCATGGAATTTAAAAGATGAAATAA
>JAYVGA010000524.1:0-7702 GCA_043772635.1 Chitinophagaceae bacterium | reverse complement strand
ACCTTTTACATTTCCACATGCTAACGGGTACGTAAATTTAACTGCATTCAATTTTTGGAAAGGATTGAAAAATACAATTTCACAGTTTAAGATTAGGGGGGCATACGGTAAAGCAGGTATTCAGCCTGGCGCATTTGACAGATATCCAACTCTTATTCAGCAAGCCACAGGAAATGAGAATTCTTACACTAATAGAAGTGCTGCAAAAAATCCAGAATTAAATGTGGAAGTATCTTCTGAAACTGAGGTAGGTACTGATTTAGGTTTTAATATCGGTAAGGGTCATTGGCTAAAAACTGCCAATCTTTCATTTACTTATTGGAAAAGGCATACAGAAAATGCTATTTATTTCCAAAATGTTCCGCCTTCTACCGGTGCAACTACGCTACTTACTAATGCCATTGCCTTGTCTTCTAATGGCTGGCAGGTAGGTTTAAATATACCCGTTTATACTTCTTCTAATCTCACTTGGGATTTTACTGCTAACCTTGGACATCAAACCTCCATTATTGATGCAGTTGCCGGAGGCGACATACCTCTTACTACAGCTGCAGGAAGCACTGGTTTAGTACTTGCTGCCGGAAGAAAGATTGGAGAAATTTATGGCTATAAAGCATTAACCAGTATTGGTCAATTAAGAGGCGATAAAACACCTTTTATATCTACGGCCAATCAGGCAGGTTACGAAATTGTAGAAGGGCGGGTGGTAAATAAAACTACCAAAGCCATTTTTTTCTCCGATGAGGCAGAATCATTAGGCGACCCCAATCCTACGCTAACATCTTCATTTATTAATAGTTTTACATGGAAAAATACTATTTCACTAGGTTTCCAGTTTGACTGGATAAGTGGCTCACATTTGTACAATCAAACAAAAGAATGGATGTTTCGTGATGGAATAAGCAGTGACTTTACCAAGCCTGTTACTATTAATGGCGAAACCGGCGCCTGGACTGCTTATTATGCTTCTGCTTACTATGCATTGGGTAATACAGCAAGAGGTGTGGGTAATAACGTAACAAAAGATTATTTCTATGAAGATGCTTCTTTTGTTAGGTTAAGAAATATTTCTTTAGGGGTTGATTTATCAAAATTTGCCAAAAAAGAATGGCTGAAAAAATGCCAGGTGGTATTCAGTGGCAGAAACCTGTTAACCTTTACAAATTATAGTGGTATGGATCCTGAAATAAGTTCAGGTGCGTCAAATTCTGCCTTCGATAGAGGAATTGACCACAGTACTATTCCTAATATAAAGTCATACCAGGTTTCTTTGAACCTTGGCTTTTAATTTAATTAATCCTTAAAAAATTATTTAGAGATGAAAAAGATAATATTAAACTTAAATAAAACCTCAGTAAGGTATAACCGATATTTCTTCTTGGCTTTGGTGCTGACGCTTTTTTTAGGTTCCTGTAAAAAGCAGTTGGATGTGAAAAACCCCAATGATCCAACTTTTGGGGGTAATGTAACCAATGAATCGGGGCTTACCGCTTATGCAAAAGGCGGTATTTACTGGAATGGCTTTAACTATGGCGATGGTTGGCTGGGCGACAGTTATTTTTCATTGCCATGGGGTTATCATGAATTAATGGGCGATTGTATTGGCGGTGGCCAGGGTTCTAATAACCAAACCACCACCATGGGCGTACCCGATAAGTTTGTAGCAGACCCCACCAATGCTGCTGCAACAACATTTACGAACCCTTCCCCTCAGGCTACAGGCATTATCAGGGGATTTAATAATGGCGCAGCAACATCTAACGATAATAACGCCCTTTATTATGAGTGGGTAAATATGTACGCTATGATAAATGCATGCAACCTAACTTTGGAAAATTTAAGTAAAGTTACCTTAAGTGCAGATAAAGCAAACACCATTAAAGCCTGGAGCTATTGGTGGAAAGGGTATGCATATGCACAACTTGGAACATTGTATTATGCAGGATTAATAGTAGACCAGTCAAATACAGTAATAAGTAAATTTCAGAAACAGTCTGATATTATTGCCGAATCTAATAAGCAATTAAACCTGGCAATAACTACACTTGGATCAATAACAAATCAGGGCGATTATGGTTCCATTATTGCAAAATTAATTCCATCACAATGCCAGGTTGGCCTTGGAATGCCGCCTTCTTCAGCACAATGGATAAGAACCATTAATACTATGCTGGCACGAAATATATTATTAAACCATTTAGCTCCATTTGTAAATGGTAACCCAACTGCAACAATCGCTAAATCTACCATTACACCTATGTCTGCAGCAGATTGGGCATCTGTTACCACTTTATGTAATAATGGCTTAAAACAGGGAGATTATGTATTTACTGGCCGAACTGCTTCTTCTAATTCTTTCTTTTCAAATAATGGTGGTTCTGTTGCAGGTATAATGACAATCAGCAATCAGTCATCTACCTATAAATTGGGAGAAAGATTAGTACAGCAATTTAAAAGCGGCGATGCAAGGCGTGCAAACTTTTCTACTGCAAACGGTACTTTTTATGGCGATGCCAATACCAATTCAACAAGATGGAGTTTAAGAGATGGTGTTACTGCCGGGCTAACTGGAATTCCGATTTTAGGTTCACGCCAAACAGGCGGGCTTGAAATTTATATTGGGCCTACTTATGAAGAAAATCAGTTAATGCTGGCAGAGGCTAATATAAGGACAGGAAATATAAACATTGGCACAGGCCTTATAAATACGGTTAGAGCATACCAGGGATCTGGCGTTACTCCCATAGCTAACGGGTTAACACTTTCCCAGGCAATGCAGGAGTTAACTATGGAAAGATTAGCCGCTCTTGCTTTGCGTGGCCTTTCTTATTATGATATACGCAGATGGGGCTGGACCTATGCCATTGCTAATGGTGGTGGCCGTTATGGTAACACACTTATTTATAATAATATTGTTTACACTAATGCCACTATTGACTATAATTTCATGGATTATTGGGATGTGCCCGGCGATGAGATAGAAAAAAATGCCCCGTCAGCTGACAGTGCACCTGTAAAAAATGCAAATTATTAATCACTGCTTTCTAATAATTTTTTTATAAACAAAAGACCGCCCTCAAAATGGGCGGCTTTTGTTTTATATTTTTTCCAGCCTATAAAAAATTCATTTCGAAATAACTATTTCAGGCATATAAAATTCTCTACAAAACTTTTAGGTATTTTTGCGCCTGTTATGAAAATTTTAACCAATAGCCCTTTTTTGCTCTACAGCGATGGCAACGGAAATATATTTGAAGACACCAGCCTGTATGTAACCGGCCGCAGCGGCTGGGATGCAATGCCCATACCTGTGGAGGAGTGGATAAACCTGCCCGAAGGCGGACAATTATACGAACTGCCGGGCCGCAGGGGAATAGGGATAGATGTGCAAACAGGGGAGATGCGTATATGTGAACTGGGCTGGGCTGTGGCTGCATTTATACCGCCTGCACATACCGGTTTATACATGGCTGCCTACGAAACAAAACAGGATGCACCAACATTGCCACTATTTTGTTATACTGCTGCTGGTTGGCAGGATGATAAAATATTTGTACCGGCAGTAAGAATAGAAAAAGATGTACGCCAGGAAAGTGAAGGATATGACGATGAAAAAATTGAAGCCGGAGCTGCAGATCTTTTAGAAGCTTATCCGCACAACAGGCTTGTACAGCATTTAATGGAAAACTGCTGCATGACCTATACCTGTCCTGCTGCAAGGAATTTATCATTGGGCAGATGGGAGTGCCCGGTGCCAGTTTCGCCGGCATGCAATGCCAACTGTATTGGCTGTATTAGTTTTCAGCCGGTAGAAGAAACCATTGTTAGTACACAGGACCGGCTTACGTTTAGGCCTACCCCGGAAGAGATTGTAGAGTTTACGGTGCCCCATTTGCAAACTGCGCCATTTCCTTTAATAAGTTTTGGGCAGGGCTGCGAGGGTGAACCGTTGCTGATGTGGGAAACCATCCGTGATGCTATTATTCAAATTAGAAAACACACACCCAAAGGAAACATTAATATTAATACCAACGGCAGTAAACCCGATGCTGTAAAAGCTTTGTGCGAAGCGGGGCTTAACAGTATAAGGGTAAGCACAAACTCTGCCCGTGAACATATTTATAAGCCTTACTACCGCCCCAACAATTATGTATTTGCAGATATTATAGAAAGCCTTAAGATTGTAAGAAGCTATGGCGGCTGGACCAGCATTAATTATTTTGTTTTTCCGGGTATGACAGATAGTATTGAAGAATACGAAGCGTTAAGAAAATTAATAAGAGAAACAGATTTGTGTATGATTCAATGGCGCAATTTTAATATTGATCCGGATTGGTACCTGAGTAAAATTGGCGTTACAGATACCGGCGAATGCATGGGCGTAAAACAAATGATGGAATTAATAAGGGAAGAATTTCCTGAGCTTAAGTTTGGATATTTTAATCCTTCTATGGAAAGAATTAAAGGAAATTTTGAAGAAGATTTTGCACATTAAATATTACCCCTCTTTATTTTTTTTGAATAGTTACCCATTTTAAATAGAGCTGCTAAAGCTGGATGCTCCTAAACATTCAGAGGCTACAAACAGCATGTAGCCGCAGCCAGGCGTGCAATTTAATTGAAGCAACTGACTGTAATATTTTCTATTTTATAAATGGGTGTGCTTTTTTTTCACGTTGCAAGCTTATTTTCATACACCATAACCATCCTCAAGTATCTCTTATTACCCAAAAAGATTTTTAAATTTATACAATTACTTAATTAGTGTAGAAATAAATACTCACAAAACCATACTTTAACTTAATTTTTATATTGTTTTTTCTGGCACAAAATTTATCATACTATCATCTATTAAACCTTAAAAAATCAAGTATGAAAAAAATGATTAAAAACCGCATAAGCAAAATTTATTTTCTTTTTGCATTACTATTTACGAGCCTTATCAGTATGGCTCAGGATAAAAAAATTGATATTGATATTAATGCCAAAGATTCTGATTCAGGCTTCTTTATGCAGCCATGGGTTTGGGTAGTAGGAGGAGCAGTTTTTATTTTATTATTAATTGCACTTTTAAAAAATAATAACAGCAAATAATATTTAACCAGTAAAAAATAAAAGTACGTTCACATATGTGAACGTACTTTTATTTTAAAGGAATAGATATTAATGATGAACTTTTACAAAAACTTTTACTGCATCATCTATTTGTATTCTCCAAAAACTTTACGGAGTGTATCAGAAATTTCGCCAAGGGTACAATAGTTTTCTACAGCATCAATTACAACCGGCATAAGATTGTCCGCACTGTTTGCACAAGCAGTTATGTTTGATAAACATTGCATTGTTTTTTTATGATTTCTATTGTTTCTTAACAATTGTAATTTTTCCGATTGTAATTTCTGAATAGTTTCATCAATCTTAAAAGGGGGAGCCGTAAAACTTTCTTCTGTTTTAAATTTATTTACACCCACAATAATTTTTTCGCCCGTTTCTATTTGCTTCTGATATTCATAAGCGCTGGCTGCAATTTCATCCTGAATAAATCCCTGCTCTATGGCTTCTACACTTCCACCCATGGCATCTATTTTTTCAATAAGTTGCCAGGCGGCATTTTCTACTTCTTTGGTCAGGGCTTCTACATAGTAACTTCCGGCAAGCGGATCGGCAGTATCCGGTGCACCACTTTCAAAAGCCACTATCTGTTGTGTACGCAGGGCAATTTTAGCTGCTTCTTCTGTGGGCAGGCTTAGCGCCTCGTCGTAACCGTTAGTATGCAGGGATTGTGTGCCACCCATTACTGCAGCAAGTGTTTGCAGGGTTACCCTGCAAATATTATTTAAAGGCTGTTGTGCTGTTAAAGTACTGCCGCCTGTTTGTGTATGAAAGCGCAGCATCAATGCTTTTTCATCTGTAGCGCCAAGTTCTTTCATCATTACTGCCCACATTTTACGTGCAGCCCTAAACTTGGCTACTTCTTCAAATAAATTATTGTGTGCATTAAAGAAAAATGAAAGCCGCTTGCCAAATACATTTATATCCAGTCCTTTTTCTAAAGCCGCTTTTACATAAGCTTTTCCGTTGCTGAGGGTAAAAGCAATTTCCTGCACGGCAGTACTGCCAGCTTCACGAATATGATAACCGGAAATGGAAATGGTATTCCACTTGGGTAATTCCTGGCTGCACCATTCAAAAATATCTGTAATAATGCGCATACTGGGTTTTGGTGGATAGATATATGTGCCTCTTGCTGCATATTCCTTAAGAATATCATTTTGAATGGTTCCGGTAATTTTTGTAAGATCGGCACCTTGTTTTTTTGCAAGCGCCACATAAAAAGCCAGCAGGATAAAACCTGTAGAGTTAATGGTCATAGAAGTAGACACTTCCTGCAGATTGATATCTTTAAATAAAAGTTCTACATCTTCAAGGCTATCTATTGCTACGCCCACCTTACCCACTTCTCCATCTGCCAGTGGATGATCACTGTCGTAACCAATTTGCGTGGGAAGATCAAACGCAACACTTAAACCGCTAACACCCTGGCTTAGCAGGTAATGATATCTTTTATTACTTTCTTCGGCAGTAGAAAAACCTGCATACTGCCGCATCGTCCATAAACGGCCGCGGTACATAGATGATTGAACTCCTCTTGTGTAAGGAAACTCACCAGGGAGAGATGGGTCAACCGGTTGTGAATCTGATGGCGTGTAGCGTTCTTTAATCTCAATTCCGGAATCGGTAAATAATTTTTTATAAAATGGCATGTTTGTGTAATTTTATAATGGACGAATGGGTCTCTACATTTTGTAGGGAGCAACAGGCAATTGGCAAATAAACAATCAATGCCATTTACTTAAGAACAAATGTTCAATAATCAATTTTCAATACTCAATTTTCAATTATAAAAGGCAGGTGCATTTTCATTTAAAATTTTTTGTTAAGTCCCTACAATAATGTAGGGAAAAATTGAGCATTATTTCTTTCCATATCTTAAGCCAACGACATTGAATAAACAATGGTGAATGGTGAATCTTTAAATTGAATTACTCTTTGATTTATTATTCAATCAATGTAATTTTTTACAGGAAACCCATTTTTTAAAAGCTGCATTAAAATATTTTTTTTGCTTCATACTGCAGGGCATCTAAAACAATCGTATTAAGTTCTGCTTTTTCTACCATGCTGTATTCTAAAATAGTTTTGCTTAATTCCAGGGAGCTGGCTTCGTGAGGTAATGCTGCTGCCAGTTGGTTGATGATATAAATATTCTGGTCTTTTAATTTGGTTACAGCATTCCACACTTCTTTGCTCACATATATCTGCTGGCTCACATTATATTCATATTCCGATTTTAATTCTTCTATCATCCTGCTATGCATAGAGGCAGCACTCTCTCCAAAAGACTGGGTGGCCGAGCGGCTCACAAGGTTTTTTAAACCGGCTCTTTCGGCAAATAAAGTCATGCGTTCATAAGCCTGCAGGCGCAACTTTATAGTATCGTTATTAATACCCATTCTTTCTCTTATTTCATCTTTCATACCTTTAAACTCTGCCAGTAACCAGGCGATGGCAATAAAAAAAACATGGGATCATGTCTGCGGAATCGCGGCTTTTCCCGGTGCCGTCGCAACGATGGGTGCAGGGACGGCGGAGATCGTGGCCAGCGGCGAGCCGCTCGAGCTGATCGGCAAGCGCGCCGCCG
>JAYVGA010000523.1:0-13554 GCA_043772635.1 Chitinophagaceae bacterium | reverse complement strand
TGGCTAAAGAATAAATTCATACAATCATTTTTAGACAGCTTCTAAAATATGTATTATTTATATCCCAGTATTTTAAGCATGCTCTGCGAAGTTTGTTCTTTTGCATAAACCCACTCCACCAATTTTCCGTTTTTGTCCCTTTCAATAATTACATGTTTGGGAGATGGTATGAGGCAATGTTTAATTCCACCGTATCCGCTTATCTGATCCTGGTAAGCACCGGTATGAAAAAAACCTACATACAAAGGTTCTTTATTTGATTCCAGTTCATCATCCTGGGTTGTTTTTACTTTTGGCAAAAACACTTCATTTATATGTTCTTCAGAGTCGTAATAATCATGGCCATCGCAGGTAATACCACCCAGTACCACCCGCTGGTATTCATTGCTCCATTTATTTATTGGCAGCATCAAAAACTTTTCTCCGATGCCCCAGGTATCGGGCAGGGTAGTAATAAAAGAAGAATCTATCATGTACCATGTTTCCCGGTCGTTCTGAACTTTTTCGCCTATAACACTATAAATATGTGCCATGCTTTCACCTACAGTAAAGCTTCCAAATTCTGTATATATATCCGGCATCTGCACTTTGGCTTTTTTGCAGGCATTTTTAATATTGCCTACAATTTCGTTTATCATAAACTGGTAATCATATTCAAAACCCAGAGAATGTTTTATAGGAAACCCACCGCCAATATTTATAGAGTCAAGCTCAGGACATATTTTTTTTAACTGGCAGTAAAGGTTGATACTTTTTTGTAATTCGCTCCAGTAATAAATATCATCTTTAATGCCTTTGTTTAAAAAAATATGCAGCATTTTTAGCTGAAACTTATCTTCATACCCTTCTATCTCATCTACATAAAACTCAAGTACATCTTTAGCTTTCATACCAAGCCTGGAAGTGTAAAAAGGAAATGAAGGCTCTTCTTCAGCAGCTATTCTTATCCCAAGTTTAAAAGGCTCACCTTTACGTATATTGCGTTTGTACATAGCAAGCTCCTGCTTATTATCCAACACTGGAATTACATTCTTAAAACCATCATTAATTAATTTTGCAATTCTTGAAGTATAGTTTTTTTGCTTAAATCCATTGCAAACAATATGAATATCCTTGGTTATTTTTTTTCTTTTGTACAATGAATTGATGATGTCAATATCATAAGCATAAGAAGTTTCCAGGTGTATATTATGTTTTAAAGTTTCTTCTACAATAAAACTAAAATGCGAACTTTTTGTACAGTAACAGTAATGATATGCACCTTCGTACTTGTGTTTTTTAAAAGCATTTGCAAACATTTGTTTGGCCTTATTTATCTGCATGCCTATTTTTGGCAGGTACGATAATTTTAGCGGCGTACCATGTTTATCAATAAGTGCTTTTATATCCACATCATTGTATTGCAGGTAACTATCCTTTAACTTAAATCCTTCCTGCGGAAAATTAAAGGTTTGCTGTACGAGGCTATTGTACGTGTTGGTCATTAGCGTAAAATACTTTTTAAAAAGTTTTATTTATAAAATTTGCGTGGCAAAGATATTATATACGAAACTAATGGAGCATAAAAAAACCGTCCTGCTTTTTAGCGGAACGGTAAGTATAATTTTACTGATAACATTTATTTTACAGAAGCAACCAAAGCCTTAAAAGCTTCCGGCTCATTCATCGCTAAATCGGCCAGCACCTTACGGTTAAGGTCTATATTTTTTGCAGCTAATTTATGAATGAATTCGCTGTAAGTAATTCCTTCTGCCCTTACTGCTGCGTTAATACGTGCAATCCACAAAGTGCGGTATTCACGCTTTTTTAATTTACGGCCAACGTAGCTGTACGTTAAACCTTTTTCCATTACGTTTTTAGCAACGGTATATACATTTTTGCGCTTACCATAATAACCTTTGGCAGCTTTTAAAATTCTTTTGCGGCGGGCCCTGCTGGCTACTGCATTTACTGAACGTGGCATATTTAATTTTTTTTAAAGTTAATAGTTGTCACTTCTGCGTTAGAGAAGCGGTGGTTAGGTATTTATTATTTCAATCCTAATAAACGTCTTACAAAATGCATATTGCTGTCTGCAACAACACCATCTTTACGCATAGCACGCTTGCGCTTGGTAGATTTTTTTGTAAGAATGTGACGTTTAAAAGCTTTTTGAAAAGTAATTTTACCTGATCCGGTAACTTTGAAGCGCTTTTTTGCGCTACTGTTGGTTTTAACCTTTGGCATTATATAACTTATTAATAGTTACTCCCTGCTGGCGCCCCAAAATGATGGGAACTTATGGAGCCATGTGGGAAATGAATAAAAGAAAAGATTGCTCTTTTCGGGCGGCGAAGGTAAGGGAATTTATGTTGCAAGCAAGCAGGGATTAATACTTTTTATTGCTTCAAAGCCAAAACTTTTATAATACAACAGCTTTACTGCCCAAAGATGGCTAATTATTAAAAAGTAAAAACCATTTTATAAAATTAATGAACAACCTTAAGGGTCATTTGGTTAAGGGTTTGAATTGCCACGCCCTTCTGGGCGTGTATGAAAATTGAAATAAGTAACTGGGCTTTAGCCCAAATAATGGTTTGGCTAAAGCCAATAAACTAATAATTATTCTTAATCCACGCCCTGAAGGGCGTGGCAAATGAAATAGCAGTGCTTATCTGAAAAACATTGGCCTGAAGCGGGAGCTTCATCCCTATTTTACTTTTGGCCAAAGTTGGTTTTTTATCTCCTGCGGCTTTACACAGTTTTTAAATATTATATTGCGCAACTAAAAGACTTGCAATGGAAACAACTCATCAACCAACAAAAAAAAGCAAACTTACTCTGTACATTCTTATAGCAATGGTGCTGGGCATAATAGCAGGATATTATGTAAATGAAAATTACAGCCCCGAAACCCGTAGAGTTTTTGCAGATAATATAAAATTACTAACCACCATATTTTTAAGAATGGTGCAGATGATAATTGCACCAATTGTTTTTGCAACCCTGGTTGTAGGTATAGCTAAACTTGGCGACATGAAAACAGTGGGCAGGGTTGGTGGCAAAGCCATGCTTTGGTTTATAACAGCATCTTTAATTTCGCTGGGGCTGGGCTTAATACTGGTAAATATTTTTAAACCCGGTGTAGGTGCAAATATTGATAATGCTGATATGGCTGCGGTAAATGATTTGCTGGAAAAATCTAAGGGATTTTCTCTTTCAAAATTTGTAGAGCATGTGGTGCCCCGCAGTGTGGTAGAAGCAATGGCCACCAACGAAATTTTACAGTTAGTGGTATTTTCTATCTTCTTTGGCATTGCAGTTACTGCTATTGGTAAAAAAGGCGAACCTATTATTAATGCCCTGGATTCTTTGGCACATATAGTTTTAAAAATGGTTACTTATGTAATGTACCTGGCTCCGCTGGGTGTGTTTGGTGCAATGGCTGCTGCTATTTCAAAAAACGGTCTCGGCATTTTAATAACTTTCGGAAAATATATAGGCGAGTTTTACCTGGGCCTGGCTATACTTTGGGGCATACTCTTATTTGTAGGTTATCTTTTTTTAAAAAACAGGCTGCCGGTTTTATTAAGAAGAATAAGTACACCAATGTCCATTGCCTTCAGTACGGCAAGCAGCGAAGCCGTTTATCCAAAACTGGTAGAAGAAATGGAGCGCTTTGGATGCAATAATAAAATTGTAAGTTTTGTATTGCCGTTGGGTTATTCTTTTAATTTAGATGGCAGCATGATGTACATGACATTTGCCAGCATGTTTATTGCCCAGGCATATAATATAACTTCTATTACAGGGGATATGGGGCAGCAAATATTAATGCTGCTGGTATTTTTGGTAACCAGTAAAGGAATTGCAGGCGTGCCCAGGGCTTCGTTGGTAGTTGTACTGGCTACGGGTGCAATGTTTGGCCTACCACCGGCAGGTGTAGGTTTAATTTTAGCCATTGATGTATTTTGCGATATGGGCCGCACCATGACAAACGTTTTAGGAAACGCCTTAGCTACAGCAGCAGTGAGCAAATGGGAAGGACAACTGGAGCATGGGTAGCATCTAAGAATGTTGGTATAAAAGAAAGGTGTTTTTAAAATATTTTTGTTGGAATGACTTTAAAGTGAAAATAAAAATTTTAGAATTAATGTCTTGCCGGCAAGTTCATTTTCTTACTTTTTAAAGCTGGTATCTTTTCATTTTATATTTTGAGTAAACGCTGCATGCTATATCTGGCGGCTATCTCAAGCTTGCCGTCTTTTCCATTGCCCTGGTATTATCCGGATGCACAAAAATAAAATCTACCACGCTTTCTACGTGGCCGGCTGCAGAGGGTTGCAGTTTTCCATTTTTCAAATGAAACTGCTCATAACCTATACCATGTAAAAAATCTTCCACTATTTTTTTATGCGTGCCCCATGTTTCTACCTGTATGATGGGCTGGTGTTTTATAAATATTTCTTTCATTTCGGGCAGCACAAATTCTTCGTAGCCTTCTATATCGCATTTTAAAAAATCAAGCCTGTTTAAATCTTTAAACAAATCGCTGCCCTTTTTCATTTTGGCATTGAACTTAAAACCATAATCGTCCAGCCTGCCGTGTATTTCCGCATCGTACACATTAGGCAAACCGGTAGATAAATACGCAAGGTCTTTTGGTATTACCAGTGTAATATCTTTTTCTTCTGTACCCAGTGCATAAGGCAAAATAGTTACCTGTCTTTTATCTTTTAACCGCCATTGCAGTATTTCGTTAAAAGGTATTACAGGTTCTACCGCATATAACTTACCCTTCTCTCCTACCCACTGCACAAAAAGATTAGAGTAATAACCCAGGTTTGCACCAAGATCTATTACCGTATCGCCGGGGCTTACAAAATTTTTTGCAAAATAATGATATTGATATTTAGGATTATTTTTTAGTATCCCTGTTTTATATAAAGTAAGAAACGAAGTATTTAAAAACTTTAAATAGTTACGCTGGCTAAGTGTTTGATATAAAATTTTATTTATGATGCCCATTGCTTTTATTGGTTATCCGGAGGCCGTAAGACCAGCCTTAGTTTATTGGTCATACTAAAAGAAGTAAGACCGGGTTTGAGTTGAGTAGTCAGACGGAGACCCCGCAAAAGGCGGGGCGGCTGTAAGACCAGGTTAATGCATGCAAATGTATAATAAAACTATACGCAAGCCACGCTGCATAAATTATGCTTTGGTATCTATCACTAAATCAGATCCAGAGCAGTTACAACTTTTTATTTATTTGAAAGAAATAATTTTTGTGGCTAACATTCTTAAATTACATACTATGCTTTATTAAGTTTATCCAGCTTTTTATTTATCGCTGTCAGCAGTTCAAATTGTTTTGCCTGGCTGTCAAATAAAGTTTTTATTTGTTCCTGTTCCAGCAAATCTATTTTTTGATGAAGGCTTCTTATCTGCATTTCTGCTTTTAAATTTATGAGGTAATCATTTTCATTTTGTTTACGGTCTTTTTCTTCCTGCCTGTTTTGGCTCATCATAATAATGGGTGCCTGCATGGCTGCAATACAGCTAAGGATAAGATTCATCAGTATAAAAGGAAAGGGATCAAACCTCCATTGCTGTATGGCCAGCACATTAAATAAAATCCATAAAAAAAGAAGAATAGAAAACAGGATAATAAATTTCCAGCTCCCGCCAAAACGTGCTACTTTATCTGAAATTTTTTGACCCATCGTAAGCTGTTCCATTGGCGGGTGCAGCAAATTTTGCACAATAAGTTTTTCTGCATCAATGCTGTCTTTTACAATTTGCTGCAGTTTTTTTAAATGAGTATTCTCTTCTGATAATAATGAAGAGATTTGATCGTTTTTCATAAAAAACAATTTATATAAAGATACCTATTGTATGCTGGGTAATAGTAAAAACTATTTATGAGAAGCTTTATAAATGCTAAAGGAAATTAGTACCAGATTTAAAAACTTACTTATTCCACAAAAAGTTTCGTCCCGTCATGCTGAGGTGCGAAGCATCTTTTAACTGCGAAATGCTGAGATGCTTCGTGCCTCAGCATGACAGCACAGGTTATATTTTTTATCAGAAGCACTGTAAAAATTAAAGGAAAATATTGCCACATTTAAATCTTGTTTATTTCACAAAAAGTTTCGTCCTGTCATGCTGAGGCAGTTTCAACATTACAACTATAAATCTTTCCTGTGATAAGGATTCAAGGGTGGCCATTCACCCAACAATTCTTTATTTAAAAATTTCCAACCCGGATTAAAATCTGAAATGAGCTTATCTTTTTTACTTCTTAACCAACCCTTAATCTCTTTTTCTCTATCTATTGCATCATTAACATATTTAAAGCTTCGTAAAAAACAAGATAAAAGCAGTTGTACTTTCCTGTAAAATGTTTCTTATCTATTCGGCCAAGGTAGTGTTCTGTAATTCTTTCTTCAAGACTATTTGTCATCCCTGTGTATAATACTTTTTTAGAAATATTTGTAACAATATAAACGGAATATTTAATCTCGTTTACTCTCATAAAAAATTTATTAATTAAAAGATATATTAAGTATAAAATTTCTCATTAGCTTATTATTCCCCCATCCCTTCACCATCCACCGTTTTGCTGCTGTGCTGCAGCATTTCATTAATGGCATTTATTTCCTGTGGGGTAAAATAGCGCCACTTGCCGGGTTGCAGCCCACTAAGACTTATGTTCATAATTCGTATTCTTTTAAGGGCAGTTACTTTATAACCCAGCGCTTCGCACATGCGGCGTATCTGCCGGTTTAGCCCCTGTGTAAGTACAATTCTAAAACGGTTATCTCCTTCCTGTTTTACAAAACATTTTTGCGTAACTGCGCCGGGTATTTTTACACCGTTGCGCATTTTATTTACAAAATCAGCATTAATGTTTTTATCTACAGCAACAATATATTCTTTTTCGTGGCCATTACCTGCTCTTAAAATTTTATTTACTATATCTCCATCGTTGGTAAGAAAAATAAGTCCTTCAGAAAGTTTATCCAGCCGGCCAATAGGAAAAATGCGGGTCTTGTAATTTACAAAATCAATGATATTTGTTTTGTCTTTAAGATCGGTAGTGCAGGTAATGCCTTTAGGTTTATTCAACAATAAATACACGGCGGCTTTTTTCTTTTTAATAGCTTCGCCATCAATTTTTACCACATCCCCTTCCTGCACCCTGTTACCCTTTTGTGCATCTTTATCATTAATGGTAACCCTGCATTCTTCTATGTAGCGGTCTGCTTCCCGCCTGCTGCAAAATCCGCTATCACTTATATATTTATTAAGACTGATATCCATTGATTTATATTATGCCACGAATTACCCGATTTTTATTGAATTTATGGTTTAATTTTTTCAAAGGTTAATGCAGCTAACAGGGTTATTAACGCTGCTTCCCTTGTTATCTACTTAAATTTTTAATACGGTAATACACAAATAAGCATTCCTCTCTTTGATATTACCCAATGATAGTATTGCATTTAGTAATCTAATCTCCTAATTTTAGCTTAAAAAAAAATTGTATGAAAAAACTACTATTGATATGTTGTGTGTTATTAACCACCCCCATTTGCAATGCACAATTAGGAAATCTTCTGGAAAGAGCCAAACAAAAAACCAAAGCTAAGGTAAATCAAAAAGTAGATCAGAAGATAGACAATGCTATAGACAAATCTCTGGATGAAGCAGAAAATACAGCTGCCGGCAAAAAAAAATCTGCCGGTGATAACCCTACAACTGTAGAGAGTGAAGAAAAAAATGTTCCTGTTAAAACCGTTACTACAGTCTCTTTAAAAAGTTACAGTAAATTTGATTTTGTGCCAGGCGAAAAACTGGTAGCTGCAGAAGATTTTTCGCAGGATGCCATAGGCGATTTTCCGGCACGGTGGAATACCAATGGCAGCGGCGAAATTGTAACTGTAAACAAAGCTGCAGGCAAATTTTTAATGACACAGAAAGAAGTAACATTTTACCCGGAATGGATAAATAATTTGCCCGGTAATTTTACGCTTGAGTTTGATTTAATGTGTACAGATAAATTTAGTTTTTACAGCGGCTTTTTTAATGTGGGTTTTACCAGTGCCACAAATATTGGCAGCAATTTTAGAAATTTCGCCCGTTTTGGAGAAGGCCGTGTAGAAAATGGCGGGGGCTTTGAAGTAGGTTTTCACCCGCAAAATGCAGGAGGGATGCATGGCTTAACTGCATTTTATTCTACTTATAACCAACAGGAAATATTAAAAAACGATGCCGATCAGGATCAGTTGAACGAGCCCGATAAAACGATTACACATATTTCTGTATGGCGGCAAAAAACAAGAGTAAGAGTTTATATGGATGAAAAAAAAGTTTGGGATATGCCAAAAGCACTTACAGAAGATATAAAATTAAACAGCCTTTATTTTAGAAACAATGCTGCCGATAATGAAAACGACGCATATTATATTGCCAATATACGCCTGGCAGTGGGCGCTCCTGATACCCGCAATAAATTATTAAACGAAGGCAAATTTGTAACACACGGTATTTTATTTGATGTAAACAGCCACCAGATTAAACCAGAAAGTTATGGGGCCTTAAAAGATATTGCCACCGTACTTACCGAAAACCCAGCCATAAAAGTTTTAATTGTGGGCCATACAGACAGTGATGGCGATGATGCTGCCAACCTTGAGCTCTCTAAAAAAAGAGCTGCAGCAGTAAAAGCAATTTTGGTTAAAGAGTTCCAGGTAGATATTTCCAGGTTAGCTACCGATGGAAAGGGAGAAGCAGAACCTATGGATAAAAATACTTTTTCGGAAGGGAAAGCAAATAACCGGAGAGTGGAATTTATTAAACAGTAAATGATGAACAAAAAAGGAAAATCTTATTTATATCCTTTAAGTTTTATTTTAATTTTTGTTTTGCCACTCCTGTAAAACCCAGCTTTACAGGCACAATAAAACCTTCCTGATTAAAAAAAAATGCTCCATGCAGGTTGCCCTGTTATTGGCTGCGGTTTGGTGCAGCGGCCTGCGGTGATAACGATATACCACAAATCTTTTTTAGCGTTGTGTACAATCCGGAATTTCTTAAAATTTATCCAGGCTTTATTTTACCTTCTCTGCAGCATCTTAATGTGCTAACCATTTCCGAAATCTTTGAATGCTTTTAAACTGGTATATTTCCTCCATATTTTAAAAATTGCAAAGAAAAGTCAGTTATAATTTTTTCTTCAAACCTCATCTTTTAAATCATTTAAAAAGCCATAATTCTTTCACTTAGTTCATAAAACCCCAGCCGCAAAAACAAATAATCACACATGTGTTTAGCTAATAGCCAATATTTTAAAAAATATTAATGGCTCACGTGCAATCGAATGTGTAGTAAAAACGCCTAAAAAAATTTATGCTGCATATTTTCTTCTCAGAAAAACTAAAAATAATACCTGTTTTGCGTATTGACATTGTAAAACCTGTTTTGTAGTTTTACCAGTATTAGTTCCCTTACTACTCTGCTGCAAAAAAATAGAATCACTGTACGGTTCAATATCCCCACTTTTAAATTTATACACTTTAAACATTTTAACTCATGAAACAAGTTATTCTACTAACAGGTTTTATTTTGGGCATGGTATGCTCATTTGCACAAAACACAGGTATTGGTACATCTTCTCCAAACTATAAATTGCATGTAACCGGTGGGGATCTGTTCGTGCAATCAAGCTCTGGTAAAATTAAATTTGGCTACGATGGAGGCAATCAATGGCAGCTTGCCACCACCGGTGGAGGAGCAGATTTATTGTGGGCTCATTTTGATGGTACTAACCTTACCTACCTCCATAATTTTAAACCTGATGGTAAAATGGGTATTGGCACCGGAACATCAGACCCTGTTGCAGTATTGCAGGTAAAGGGCCTTGGTATTACAGCAGCCACCAACACATTTATGCTAAATAAAAGCAATAACGATATTAGTATGAGGGTACTGGATAATGGTAATGTAGGTATAGGAACCGAAACGCCTGCAGCACCGCTTCATATCAGCAGCTTAGCATCCGAAGTAGTAAGATTAAAAGGGGCTACTCCCTACATGAGTATTTTTGATAACACAGATGGATACAGGGGATATCTGTGGTATAATGGTACCGATATGGTATTGGGGGCTGCTTCGTCTGCGGGCCTGCGTTTTTCTGCAAACAGCACTTACCGCATGGCCATTAATGCAGATGGCAGGGTGGTAATTGGCGCCGGCACTACTGCCGCTACGGGTTATCTTTTATCGGTAGATGGTAAAGCCATCTGCGAAGAAATGAGGGTACAAATAAGCACTGCCTGGCCCGATTATGTTTTTAGCAATAAGTATAAACTTATGCCCCTGGAAGAACTTGAAAAAAGTATAAAAGCAAATAATCATTTACCTAACATTCCTGCAGCATCCGAAGTAGAAAAAAATGGATTTGATGTAGGCGATATGAACAGGCGCCTGTTAGAAAAAATAGAAGAACTCACTTTGTATATGATTGAATTAAAAAAAGAAAACAGCACACTTACCAACAGGATAACAGCCCTGGAAAAAACAGCAAAGCATTAAACAAGTTTTGTGCGCCATCTATCTTTTTAATTTAAAAAATTTACAATGAAACGGATATTAATTATAGTTGTATTGTTTTGTTGTTGCAGCAGCATCTTAAAAGCCCAGCGCAATTTACCGCCAGAGCTGGAAAGAAATCTGCAGGGCAAAACAAAAGTTGAAGACATTATGAATACCGTAAGAAATTATTATGGTATTTTAAGGGGAGATAATCTTACCAACGAAGGAGACCAGTTTGAAAACAATGAATACCACTGGTGGCAAAAATGGGAATACTGGGCCATGCGCAGGTTATTGCCAAACGGAAAACTGGCAGATTACAAAACATTAAATTACCTGGCCGCAGAAAAAACAGAAGCAAAGTTTGCGGCTCAACTGCAAACTTCAAGAACATCTGTTCAGGGTAGCAATGCCTGGGCAAGCGAAACAAACATCCAGAGAGGAGGAGGAGACAATACCTCTAATTTAAGTTATGGCAACTGGTCATTTTTAGGCCCGGCAAACGCAGGTGCAGTAGTAAACACACAACCACCACCGGCACAGTTTGCAGATATTGTAGGATTAGCCCGTATGGACCGTATATCATTTCATCCCACAGACGTTAATACCATGTACACCGGATCGCCCAGCGGAGGCGTTTTTAAAACTACAAATGGAGGCACAAACTGGGCGGCAATTGGCGATGGACTTCCTTCTGGAGTATCCTGTGTAGAAGTGTCAAAAGCAAATGGAAATGTAGTGTATGTTTTTACCGGCGATGGGGATAGCCACAAAGCAGGCTATTTGGTATTTAACGAAAACCTTTCTCCCATAAGCGGGGGTATGTATAAAAGTTTAGATGGAGGAAACACCTGGATTAAATGTGCAGATATGTACACCGGCCTTGGCGATTTAATTGGATTTAATATTGCCGTAGCTCAAAACAACAGCAATTATTTATTTGCTGCCACCAACCAGGGACTTTACAGAACTACAAATGGAGGAACCAGCTGGACACAGGTAAGAACCGGAAAGTATTTTGATGTAGAGTTCAGGCCAAACGATGACTCAACGGTGTATGCCAGCACAACCACCACTATTGAAGTGAGCAGTGATGGTGGCCGTACCGGCACATGGTTGGCAAGTACATTAACACCGGCCCCAAGCCCCGCTCCTGTAAGGATAGATCTTGGCGTACGGTACAATAACACTGGTGCAGTTTCTACTTATGTATATGCTATATTAAGCGGCTCATCTGTAGCAGGCACTTTTTCAGGAATATACCGGAGTACAAATTCTGGTGTGTCTTATGTGCAGCAATCCAACTCGCCCAATATACTTTCCAGTACAACTGCCGGTACAGGCACAGGCACCCTTGGAGATTATGGTACTGCCATATGTGTGCATCCTACAGACCCTGATATTATTGCCACTGCGGGTTTATGTGTTTGGCGAAGCAATGGCAGCAATGGTGGCACAGCTATGGTATTTGCTACCACTTACCGGGAAACCAATGGGCCACTTACCGCTTATGCCCATCCTGATATTCATGATGTACAATTTAATCCGATAAATAATAATTTATATACTGCTACAGACGGCGGAGTTTACAGAAGCTTAGATAATGGTGTAACCTGGACAAATATTTCTACAGGTCTTACAGGTACACAGTTTTATCATATGAAGATGAAAGATTCTAACGGCAATGGCGAAATGAATGGCTTTGAAATTATTGCAGGCGCACAGGATAATGGTGTAAAATACAGGGACAATACAGGTTCATGGGTGCATTTTTACTGCTGCGATGGTTTTGATGGTGTAATTAAAGGTAGTGCCGGAGATTATGTGGTAGCCAATCTTAACGACTCCTGGAAAAGAAGTTCAAACGGTGGCGTTACACTTACCAACCTGGGATCTATTACTTTTTTTAGTCCATTTGCTATTGATTATGATAATGATGATACCATGTATGCTGCCTCCTCCAGCCTTAGAAGAAGTTTTGATGGATTTCAAACCTTTACCAGCCTGGCCTTTGACCTTAATAATTTTATTACCACCTGCCCCAGCAATAGTGCCAGGTTATATGGCAGCAGCAGTACCAGAACCAATTTAAGAATAAGCGAAGACAGGGGCACTTCCTGGACAACCATTAGCGGCAATACCGGCTGGCCTGCCGGTACCCCGGTTGTTACAGATTGTAAACCATGGTTAGCAAACTCTTCAGAAATATATGCATCCTTTGGTGGATATACTGATGGGGTAAAAGTGTATAGAAGTTTAAATGCAGGCACTACCTGGACAGACTTTTCAGGTTCTTTACCCAATGTACCCATACATAGTATTTGTGTGGCGGCAGAAGGTGTATATGCCGGTACAGAAATTGGCGTATTCTTTCGCCCGGATGGTGCGGCAGACTGGACTCCTTTTTACACAGGCATGCCCAAAGCCATTGTAACAGATATGTGGGTTAATGAAAATGGTTTAATTTATGCCAGTACTTTTGGCCGTGGTATCTGGATTGCCAGCAGGTACACTGCCTGCAGCGCAAACATTAGTGTTGCCGGTGCTTTAGACGGGCCGCATTACTACGAAGCAAGTGCTGTGGCCAATGTAACTGCTACAAGCCAGTCTGGTGCGGGCACCGAAATTTTTGTAAAAAGTAATGGCTATATAGATCTGCTGGAAGGATTTGAAATGAAAGGAGGTACTTTCTTTAAAGCCTATCTTGGTCCATGCGGCACCGGCGGTATACCCACAACAAATTTTACAAACAGGTATGAACCTTCCAATGCTACAAGTGGCTTAAATATTATTGAGTACAATACCAGGCGGCAGGCGGCAGCAAGAAAACAAAACACCGCTTACTATACCACACTGGCAGATGGAATAGAAATTAATTTGCCTGGTACTGCAATGGTTACTGCCGAAGCATTGGACCTTAAAACCAACCAGGTAAAGCCTTTGCTTAAAAGCACCAGGCTTATGGCAGGTATGTATAAA
>JAYVGA010000522.1:0-5811 GCA_043772635.1 Chitinophagaceae bacterium | reverse complement strand
TTTTAAAACTTCTTACGACCGCAGTACTCTTATACAGGAAGCCATTGAATCTGTAAAAGGTACCTTAACAGAAGAATTAATTGCAGTATCTGTTGTTGTACTGTTGTTTCTTTTTCACTGGCGCAGCGCTCTCATCATTCTCATTCAATTACCCATTTCTGTTGCAGCAGGATTTATATTTCTGCAAATGTTTGGCATTTCTTCCAACATCATGTCGCTCACAGGTATCGCATTGGCAATAGGTGTGGTGGTAGATGATGGCATTGTGATGGTAGAAAATGCGTACAGGCATATTAGTGAGGCGCAGATGGCGAAGGGGTCGGCAGTCGGCAGTCGGGAGTCAGGAGTCTATAGTCAATAGTCAGTGCCTGCCCCTACATTTTTGTAGGGGATCAATGGTGAAAAGTGAATGCGTTTATAAAAATTATTTGGTAGCAAACATTTGTTTTTCAATTAAACATCGTTGTGTCACTCACTTGTACTTTTTCAGCAATAAGGAACAAAGAAAAACAAAGGCTTGAGTAAACGATATTAAAGAGTAAATGATGAATGGTGAATATATAGAGACTAATTTTTTAAGCCTGAAGGGCTGACATTAATAGCCAATAAGGTAATAAATGTGGGAAACCCCGAAGGGGTGATATTAGAAAGTACAGAAGTTCTATTAAAAAAGGCTAAAACAATGAACGCCCTGATTTAATTTGATTAATAAAACATTTCAGAGTGAAACTATTTAAAAGAAATAAAGATCCATTAACTGCCGAAGAGCGGATGAGCATCATACAAAAATCTTCCATCCAGGTTGGGCCAGGTGTATTTTATTCTACCATCATTGTGGTTACATCTTTTTTGCCGGTGTTTTTATTAACCGGTATGGAAGGAAAACTTTTTCAGCCACTGGCCTGGACAAAAACATTTATTCTTTTGATAGATGCATTTTTGGCCATCACGTTAACGCCTGTTTTAATTTCTTTTTTATTAAAAGGAAAACTAAAACCAGAAAATGCCAACCCCATTACCCTGACATTGGAAAAAATTAACACCCCCATTTTAAAAGCCTGCCTGCGCTGGAGAAAAACAACCATCGGTATTAATTTAATTGCATTGGCCATTGGTGTTTTTATGATGACAAGATTGGGGTCGGAATTTATGCCGCCGCTTGATGAAGGCTCTTTATTATTTATGCCGGTTACGCTGCCCGATGTTTCCAATTCGGAAGTAAAAAGATTGCTGCAGGTGCAAGATAAAATAATCCGCACACTTCCGGAAGTGGCGCATGTACTGGGTAAAGCTGGCAGGGCCAATACTGCTACAGACAACTCCCCCATCAGCATGATTGAAACCATCATTTTATTAAAGCCTAAAGCTGAATGGAGAAAAGATATTACCAAAGATGATATCATTAATGAACTGAATGCAAAAATGCAGATACCCGGTATAACCAACGGATGGACACAGCCCATCATCAACCGCATAAACATGCTTAGTACCGGTATAAGAACCGATGTAGGATTAAAAGTGTACGGACAAAATTTAGACAGTATTTATTCTTTTGCACAAACCATAAAAAAACAACTGGAAGGAATTGATGGCGTAAAAGATTTGTATGTAGAACCCATTACCGGTGGTAAATACATCGACATCATCATTAAACGGGATGAGATCGGTCGCTACGGTTTAAGTGTAGATGATGTAAATGCCGTTGTAGAAATTGCATTGGGTGGAATGAAACTAACAACCACCATTGAAGGCCGTCAGCGTTTTTCTGTAAACGCCCGCTATGGCCAGGATTTTAGAAACAACCTTGGCGCATTAAAGAGGTTGCAGGTGCAAACCATGAACTTCGGCCCCATCCCATTGGAAGCAGTAGCCGACATAAAAATAAGTGATGGCCCGCCCATGATAAATTCTGAAAATGCCATGCTGCGGGGCACTGTTTTATTTAATGTAAGAGAACGGGATTTAGGCAGTACTGTAAAAGAAGCACAAAAAAAATTAAACCAGATGATCACTGCATTGCCCAAAGGATATTTTTTGGAATGGAGCGGCCAGTGGGAAAACCAGATAAGGGCCAACAGAACTTTAAAGATGATAATGCCAATCGTTTTTGTTATCATTTTTATGGTTTTGTATTTTACTTATCATTCTTTTAAGGAATCATTTGTTACCATGATAACCGTTCCGTTTGCATTAATTGGCGGTGTGTTTATGGTATATTTTTATGGCGTTAATTTATCTGTTGCAGTGGCCGTAGGTTTCATCGCACTGTTTGGCATGGCCATAGAAACCGCCATGCTCATGACCATATATTTAAATGAAGCCATGCAGAACATGGTGGCCAAACACGGCAACAGCAAAGAAACACTCACACCCGCCATCATCCGGGAATTTGTAATAGAAGGTTCTGCCAAAAGGTTGAGGCCAAAACTAATGACGGTATCTGTAGGATTGTTTGGCCTTATCCCAATTTTATGGGCCACCGGTGTAGGCAGCGATATTATGCGGCCCATTACCATCCCTTTAATTGGCGGCACCATTACTTCTACCATTTATGTGTTGCTCATTACACCGGTAATTTTTGAAATGATAAAGGAAAGGGAATTAAAAAGAAAAGGAAAAGTAGAATTGATAGATGTGAAAGAATAAAAAATTTTAAAATGAAAATAATATTAACATCCACCATCACCTGCCCCCATTGCGGCTATCAAAAAGAGGAAGCAATGCCCACCGATGCCTGTCAATATTTTTACACTTGCGAAAAATGTAAAACAATATTAAAACCAAAGCAGGGCGATTGTTGTGTGTTTTGTTCTTATGGGTCTGTAGACTGTCCACCCATTCAAAACAATAAAAATTGTTGTGCTTAAAACGTATAAAATGAAAAAAATAGTTTCTATAATTGCCATTTTTCTTTCGGCTAATATTATTTATGCCCAAACATTAAACCTCCCTGCCATCATCGACAGTATCAACCAATCGCATCCTGTTGTAAAAATGTACAACAACGAAATACGCTCAATGGATGAAGCAGCCAAAGGCGCTAAAAGCTGGATGCCACCTGAGTTTGCAACCGGGCTGTGGATGACTCCCTACAATCCCACCATGTGGAAAAAAGGAGAAATGGGTGAACCCGGCATGGGCCAGTATATGATTGGTGGTCAGCAAATGATTCCCAACAAAAAGAAACAAAATGCTGATGCCGCTTACATGCAGGCCATGTCATCTGTAGAAAAAGAAAAAAAGAATGCAACGCTCAATGAACTGGTAAACGATGCCAAACAATTTTATTACGAATGGTATATTCTAAAAAAGAAGCTGAACATTTTAGAGCAGAATGAAAAAATTCTTGACTTCATGATTAAGAATGCAGAAATACGCTACAAAAACGGAATGGGGAAAATTAGCGCTTATTACAAAGCAAAAGCAGCCTTGGGTAATGTACAGAATATGCAGCTCATGTACGCAAATGATATAAGAGAAAAGCGCATCCGCATTAATGCACTCATGGGCAGAAATGCCATGATAGATTTTGATATAGATACAAGCTACCAGTTAAATAATTATTCGACTGTAGTTTTTGACAGCACCCTTTTTTACAGCAACCGAAGCGATTTAAAAGCCATTGACAAAGACATTAGACTCACTTACCTTAAACAGGAAACAGAAAAGCAAAGCCTTAAACCGCAGTTCGGCATCAGGTACGAGCACATGTTTGGTTTTGGTGGCCTGCCCATGCAATTCTCTTTAATGGGTATGATGAAACTGCCACTTGCCAAATGGTCTTCTAAAATGAATAAGGCAAATATTGAAAGCCTTAAATGGAAAGGGCTTGCATTGCAATCGCAAAAAGAAATGATGGTAAACGAATACAGCGGTATGGCTTATGGCATGCGCAATGAGCTTGACTTAAAGAAAAAACAATTAAAACTCTACGAAGAAAATATCATTCCTGCATTAAAAAATAATTACAAAACCATGCAACTCGGTTATGAACAAAATACAGAAGAATTGTTTATGCTCTACGATGCCTGGGAAACCCTGTACATGACACAATTGGAGTATTTAGAAATAGTAAACCAGGCTCTTAAAATGCAGGTGTCAATAGAACGTTTAATTGAAAAGAAATAATTTATGAAAGAGAAAGATACAAGTAAGCAGTGGGCAGTTGGCAGATGGCAATATGCAATATGCAATAGGCAATGGGCAATGGGCAAAATATTCTTCTTGCTTATTGCCTGTTGCACATTGCTCATTGCTTTCAATAGTTGCAGCAATAAGAAAGATCCGCATGCAGCGCACAATGCAGATGCCAAATCGTATGTTTACACCTGTCCTATGCATCCGCAAATTATCCGGGATAAACCCGGCAACTGCCCTATCTGCGGAATGACATTGGTAAAAAAAGAAACCGATGGAAAAAAAATATCCGAAACAGAACTGGAAGCATTACTAAAACCAACCAATGAATTTGTAATGTCTTCGCTGCCGGTTACCACTATTAAAATGAATGAAGAACAAATAGAAATAAATGCCCTCGGCAATATTGCTTACGATACCCGGCAGGTGGGCAGTATTTCATCCAGGGTTTCGGGCCGCATAGAAAAATTATATGTGAGTTACCGTTATCAAAAAATAAATAAAGGCCAGCGCATATTAGATCTGTACAGCCCCGAGTTGCTCACTGCACAACAAAATTTATTGTTTCTTTTAAAAAACGATGCAGGCAATACCAGTTTCATACAGGCCGCAAAAGAAAAATTATTATTGCTCGGCATGAGCAGCCAGCAGTTAAAACAAATCATTCAATCGGGCCGGCCATCGCTCAGCGTTGCGGTGTACAGTAATTACAGCGGCCACATTCACGAATCTGCCAATGCCGGCGGCATGAACAAAGCGCCAGGTGCCATGAATGACATTGCATTAATTACAGAAGAACTTTCTTTAAAAGAAGGAATGTATCTGCAAAAAGGGCAAACAATTTTTTCTGTATATAATCCTGGTAAAGCCTGGGCAGTTTTAAATATCTATGCAGAAAACCAGGCCCTGGTAAAAACTGCCAATGCCGTAAGGATAACCCCGGAAACAGCACCGGATAAAAACTTCAGGGCCACCATAAATTTTATTGAACCCTTTTACCGCAAAGAAAATAAAACCCTTACGGCAAGGGTTTACTTCGATAACAATGTGTTGCAAATTCCCATTGGCAGCCAGGTGAGTGCTACCATTTTTGGCAATACCAAAGAAGCCTGGTGGTTGCCTGCAGAAGCTGTAGTATCGCTGGGTTTTGACAAAGTAGTTTTTAAAAAAACCAGCGCTGGTTTTATTGCACAAAAAATTAATACAGGCATCAGCTACAAAAATAAAATACAGGTTTTAAGTGGCATCAGCGCCCTGGATTCTGTGGCAGTAAATGCACAATATTTAATGGACAGCGAAAGTTTTATTAAGGTAATTGATAAATGATTGTGGATAGCTGAGAGCCAGACAAAAGAAAAAACAAAAAGAAATAAAAAATTAAGCAATGAATAAAAATATTTATGAACCCGGCGGCAGAATTACTATGATGCTTCATTGGCGTCGCACTCTTGTACATTTGATTCTTTGGGGAGCAATACTCGGAGGCTTAATGTTGCTAGTAAATTCCTGCAAAAGCAAAAAAGAAAAAACAAAAGATTCGGATATCTATTACACCTGTTCTATGCACCCACAGGTGATAGCCGATAAGCCTGGCAAATGCCCCATCTGCCACATGCAGTTAACAGAAGTAAAGAAAAAGGTAAGCGTAAAGGCTGATGAATTAGAATTAAATGA
>JAYVGA010000521.1:0-4877 GCA_043772635.1 Chitinophagaceae bacterium | reverse complement strand
CCCAGCCCCAATAACATTATTTTTGGATGATGCAACTGCAGGTATTCTTTTACGTTTAAAAAGGTAAGCAGGTCGTAACGTGTAGGGGTTTTATCAGCTACACTATCCTGTACTTTATTTATCATATCAAAACAGGGGCTCTTTTCTTTCATTGGCTCATAGCCGCTGTTTACCTTTATTTTACGTCGCTCTTCATTTAAAATAAAAGGAAATACATTCCACGAGCTAAAGGCAACCACAGCACCTTTATAGTTTTCCTGTGTGTTCAGGTATTCAAGAAGGTTAATATTTTTATTAGGCGTTGCTTTGTTTTTTGCTAAAAACGGATCGGCATAACCCGTTAGTATTTCATTGTAGCCGGGGTAAGATATTTTGTAAATATTACTAACATTTACTTTATTATTAAAAAGCCTGTTGCCATGCAGCTGACCTTTAGAGGCAATAGTGGTCCAAAAAAAAGGCATTAATTTTTTTCGCCTTTCTTCTGCAGATGCAGCACCGTACATATCATAAGTAAGTAAACTGTCTTTTACAAATTGGGGGTTATTAATGATGCGTTCATCGGCACCATTAAATATTTCCTGCCATCTTAACCCATCTAAGGTTATAATAAAAACTTTTGTGGGTTGTGCAACAGGCTGCGCCATTGCTCTTATAAAAAACAGGTGCAGCAGTAATAACATAAATGGTTTCATTGAAAGGGGTTTTGCAAAGAAACCTTTATACTGTAACCTTATTGTTATGGGGTAATTAAGTTAGGGTTATGAGTTTGCATTACAACCCTGTTTTGGTTTTGCAGAATCAGTGCTGCCAGGTAATACTTCCGGCGAATGTTAGGCCCCACTCCATCTACGAATTCACCACCTGTTTTATAGATTCATTTTTATTCCTCAAATCTATACCGCCCTCCAGCATAGATTTTAAATTTGCCAGGTAAAAAGTCCAGCCTTCGCCACAGCCTACGTAATACCATGCTTTGCTTTCATCATCGGTGGGTATATTGTATTGCTGCAGGTTCACTCTCCATTCCCCTTCTTCTTTAAAATTTACGATAACCTTCATATCATTTTTTCCGTTGGCATTAAAAGTAAATTCAAAAATATTGCTGCCATTAGCCTGCAGTATCTTACCATGCTCAATGGTATTATCGTCATAACCAAACCATAACCAGGTATAGCTGTCTCCTTCTTTTGCATATTCATCGTGGGCTAAAGAAATGCCGTTAGCATTTTTATAATCGCATTTACGCAAAAACCATTCTTCCATACCAGCACGGGTGGCAAAGGCATGGTATAATTTTTCTGCTGTAGTTTTTACAGTAATGCTTTTGGTAAAACTGGTCCAGTCCTGCGCCATGGTTTATATATTTATTGGTACAGAATGTAATCCTATGCGGTTACCTTCCGTGTCTATAAATACAGCCATAAATCCGTAATCTTCAGACACCGGAGTTTTAGGAACCATAATGCTGCCGCCTGCTGCCGCTACTTTATCTAAAACAATCTGCACATCGGGGTTGGCATTTAAATAAATAAGCGGCCCGTCTGTAGCAGAAGGTTTATGAAAGCCGCCACTATCTACCAATGCGCCACCTACACCATTTTGTACATCTGTAATTGGGAACAAACGCATTTTAATATTTTCAAGATCCATGGGTATAAGGGTGCAACTGAATATGGCTTCGTAAAACCTGGTGGCTCTTTCAAGATCTTTTACACCAATTTCAAACCAGCTTATTGCGTTATTAAATGCCATAATATTTTTTTTAATTTTAGATAAGTAATAAAGTTCTGTTTTTTTATAAATAAAAGCAAGCACTTTTATTTTAAAATAATTTACCGGGAAATGCAGCTTTGCATTAATCTGCAATAAGTTGTTTTACTACAAGATCTTTATCTAACACCACAAAGCTGGCCATGTAGCCGGGTTTTATTTTACCATATTCATTATCTATTGCTATTACCTTGGCAGGATAAAGAGATGCCATGCGCAAAGCTTCTTCTGTTTTAATGCCTGCATGTTCAATACAGTTTTTTACGGCTTTAATCATGGTTAAAGATGAGCCGGACAAAGTACCATCTGCAAGTACATATTTATCGCCGGATAACTGGTGGTTGTATTGGCCGCTGTTTGGGGTAACAGCATCTGTAATAAGAAATAATTTTTCTTTTAAAATTTCTTTTGCAATTCTTATAGCGGCATAAGATACATGCTGCCCGTCTGCAACAATACTAACACTTACTTTTTTACTATCTAAAATAGCACCCACCACCCCCGGCTCTCTGTGGTTAAGGCCGCTCATTGCGTTATATAAATGTGTAGCAGTAGTAATACCATCATCAAAGGCACTCATGGCCTGTGCATAGGTAGCATTGGTATGGCCGCAGGAAACAATGATGCCCTGCTCTTGAAATAAGGGAATAATTTCTCTGCTGCACATTTCCGGCGCAAGCGTTATCATCTTTATTATTCCTTTACCTTTTTCTATAAGTAATGCTGCATCGGTTATGGTGGGGCGTTTAATGTATGCCTCAATATGCGCTCCTTTTTTTGCAGGATTAATATACGGACCTTCCAGATGCAGGCCCGGTACAGCTTTGCCTCCCTGCAGCCAATATTGCCGCACAGCTTCTATTCCTTTTAAAAATACTTCCATACTGTGTGTAGCCATCGCTGGTAAAAAAAGAGCGGCGCCACCACCCCTGCAATATTCCTCTGTTGCTGCCAGTGCTTCTACAGAAGGATATTCTCCAAACAATTTTCCATTGCCACCATAAATCTGCAGATCAATAAAGGCGGGAGTAAGTATGCAGTCCTGCAGGTTTACCGTTGTGGCCTGCGATGGCAGCTGATCCTGCAGGCAAACATATTGTATAACACCGTTTTCTACAACCACACAATGGTTATACAATATTTCTTCCCCGGTGTAAATAACAGCATTACAAAAAGCTTTTATCATTTCTATGTAAATTTTATTCTTTAAAAAATGAGAAACTGTTTAAGTTATTTATTTTGAATACCAGCGAAAGATTTTCATGGCATCAGTGTTGTGTCACAATCCTTTCATCGGCATACATAATGGCAGCATTTTAGCCCATATAAACAATCTCAGAAAAATTACTCAAACAGTTTCGGGTTGCACTTATAATCAACTGCCTTGGTAATTTTAAAAATTATGCCTCACTCATTTTGCAGAAATGTAAACATATCTATCACCTGAATATCAAACATAAAACAGTCATAACATTTATTAAAAAAGAATAAATATACAGAGAGCTTAAGCTGAATTTTTCTTTTAGTAGAAAAATAAAAGACAGTATGGGCAAAATAAACAAGAGGCTAAACACAGGTAGCCACAAAAGCTCAAAAATACCACCCACTAAAGGATATTGATAAACATTGATTACCTGGCTCAGAAAAATAAATATAGCAACCACCATGCTTAGTGTGAAAATTATCTTACTTTTTTTATACCCTGTTATGGAAGATGAATTATTTTTCATGCTGGCTGGATAGTTAGTATTTTTTTGCAGGGATATAAAATTATTCTTTGTTGAAAAAAACAAGAAGCTAAAATTACTCAATAAATCACTGTATGTAGCCTTATAAAAAAAGCGAAGAACATTTCACATTCTTCGCTTTTTTTTCTTAGTTTCCTTCCACCCCGAAATGCTTCGGGCAAGGGGAGGAGGGGCTACCAGCCCAGCACCCAGGCAAACACAAGCGGCGCCACAATCGTAGCATCGCTTTCTACAATAAATTTTGGTGTATGAATATCTAATTTACCCCAGGTAATTTTTTCGTTGGGCACTGCGCCACTGTAAGAACCAAACGAGGTAGTAGAGTCGCTTATCTGGCAAAAATAACTCCAGAAGGGAACATCATGCCACTCCAGGTCCTGGTACATCATGGGTACTACGCAAATGGGAAAATCTCCTGCAATACCACCACCAATCTGAAAAAATCCTACACCCTTACCTGCAGAATTGTTGCGGTACCAGTCTGCCAGCCACACCATATATTCAATGCCATTTTTTACAAGGTCGGCTTTTAGTTCTCCTTTAATTACGTAGCTGGCAAAAATATTTCCGGTGGTGCTGTCTTCCCACCCGGGGCACACAATAGGAATATTTTTTTCTGCCGCTGCCACTATCCAGCTATTTTTAGGATCTATTTCGTAATACTGTTGCAGCTCGCCGCTAAGCACTGTTTTGTATAAAAACTCGTGCGGAAAATAGCGCTCTCCTTTTGCGGCTGCATCCTGCCATTGTTTTACCAGATGTTTTTGCAGGCGGCGGAAGGCTTCTTCTTCCGGTATGCAGGTATCGGTTACACGGTTGTAATGATTTTCTAAAAGCTCCCACTCATCCTGTGGCGTAAGATCCCGGTAATTGGGTACACGCTTATAGTGAGAGTGCGCCACCAAATTCATCACATCTTCTTCCAGGTTGGCCCCCGTGCAGCTAATAATGGCCACTTTATCCTGCCGTATCATTTCAGCCAGGCTAAGGCCCAGCTCGGCTGTGCTCATCGCCCCGGCCAGGGTTATCATCATTTTGCCACCTTCATCAAGGTGTGTTACATATCCTTTGGCAGCATCTATTAATGCTGCTGCATTAAAGTGCCTGTAGTGATGTTCTATAAAAGTAGAAACGGGTCCTTTGCTCATGATAAAAATTTTAGAGAGCAAAAGTAATTTTTTTTGTGTACACGGCATTAGTAAATAACTAAAAGAAATGAGAAATGAGAAATGAGAAATGAGAAATAAGAAATAAGGAATGAGGAATAATGAGAAATGAGGAATGCTCCTTATTCTCCTTTACTCTTTGTGCTCTTAGTAAAAAGAATAAGGTAAAGAGTAGCGTTATTTTATTTTT
>JAYVGA010000520.1:0-2032 GCA_043772635.1 Chitinophagaceae bacterium | reverse complement strand
CACTTATTAAACTGTTTGTTTTTTAAATCGTACACTCCAATTCCTTTGGCATCAGAACCAATATAAATTAAATCATCCCATCCTTTTTTTAAAGCGTACACGGCATTGTTATCCAATTGCGCAGGGGCTAAAAAATATTCTTTGCTATTATCACCCATGCTGTCGCTCCAGAATTTTTTAAAATTAATAATGCCGCTTCCTTTTGTTCCTACCCACAAATTTCCATCTACTTCACAAAAAGACCGCACAGATTTATTGTAAGGCATACCGGTTTGCAAAGTAGAGATGGTACCAAAAGATTTTGTTTTAGGATAAATTTTTATAATACCGTTTCCATCTGTTCCATACCACAAAATATCTTCGCTGCCGGTTGCCCAGGTAGTAATTTTTACTTCCTGCATTTGTAATGCCTCTTTTTGCAAAAAAGAAGAAGCTGTAAAACTAATATCGTAAACACTGTACCCTTTTGTAGCCCATGCCAGCAGGTAGTTATTTTTATACCATACCATTGAGGTAACAGGTAGCTTCATTTGCATAACCTGCTTTTGAATTAAACTATTGCCCGTTATTACAAACAACCCATTATCTGCAGTACTAAAGAATAACTGGTTATTGCAATTAAAAAAATTAGTAATACTTGTTTTGTGAGTAAAGGTTCGCAGGTTTTTAAACTGCTGCATGCCTGCAGCATACACGGCAAGCACACCAGAAGTATTTAATATCCATAAGCGGTTGTTTAAATCAAAAGCAATTTTACTGATACCATTTTTTTGCCCTGGTAAATTGCATACCCGGAAAGTGTCTTCTTTAGCATCATACAAATTAAGCCCCGATTTTTGGTTGAGACAATATACATTGCCGGCAGTATCTACCGCCAGTGCATATTCCTGCTCACTTACCCTGCTGCTTTTGTATTGGTGATAAAAATAATTGTAAAATTTACCTGTATGTTTTTCAAACCTTGAAATTCCCTCAATTGTAGTAACCCAGATATTATTGTTTTTATCTTCTGTAATTTGCCGGATAACATTACTTCCAATACTCTTAAAATCATTATCCCTGCTATAATTAAATACATGAAAATTATTACCGTCGTACATGTTAAGCCCATCCCAGGTGGCTATCCACAATAAATTGCTGGCATCTTTAAAAATATGGTTGATGGAACTGTTGGAAAGGCCATTTCTATTGTCGTAGTGCTGGAGAAAAAAAGGCTCTGCAGGATCTGCAGCAGCCTGCAGTCTTACTAAGGTGAGAATTAAAATTATATAAAACCGGTATTCAATCTTACACATGAATAGTAATGTAATTTTATAAACACATTAAAATTTTAAGCTTTCAAAATCTTAATCACATCCTATTAAATACTGTCTTATCAGAATGAATTATCAATTTAATAAAACAATTTTTCACTGGTAAATAACAATAGATTTATTTAAATAAATTTGTTATAAAAAGCTATACATTGTAAGTTAAGCTTATTTATTAACAGCAGAAAAACTAAGTGATGAAGTAAACATTATAACAATAAGCTATAACTCAAATACGCAAAAACGTTAGTTCAAATATTTTAGCCCATCAAATATGCCAGCCCATCATTTACCGGCTCGCATAAATCACTCACTTTTTTCTCCCTGCAAAGTTTTTCAAATAAATCTCTCACCCTTTTGTAATCATCATGTATAGGGCAGGGATGCGTGGCCGAACACTTACTTAGACCGAGGCCGCATTGTTTAAAAACATCTTTTCCATCTATGGCTTCTACAATTGCAAGAATAGATTTATTTTTTTGTTTGGCATTCATATAAAACCCACCGGTTGGGCCTTTGCTACTATTAATCACTTCTGCCTTTACTAAGGTTTGCAGCATTTTGCCAACAGTATGTTCGCTGCCATCAATATAAGATGCAATTTCTTTTATGCCGGTTTTTTCTCCGGAGTCAAATTTAGAAGCAAGATATATAACAGCCTTAATGGCCGTTTTGCAGGTAAGGCTCAGCATAATTATTTGTTTAAAAATAGTTGTCCCTCT
>JAYVGA010000519.1:0-23483 GCA_043772635.1 Chitinophagaceae bacterium | reverse complement strand
GGACAAAACATCTGCAATTGAAGAGGAGAACTAATCATTACGCATCCTTTAAAGATCCTGCTGCTAAAGTTTTCTGCATAGAAGGCGATGAAGTTAATATCTACAGGGAAATCAGCCGTTCTTATCTTTCCCATTACCATCATTTTAATTCATCCGGCCTGGCAGCCGAATTGATAAAAAAAAAATGGTTAATCCCTTTTGAAGAATTAACTGCCGTAAATGAATCTATCATTTTAAAAGCCCGGAAAATAAATTTTGTTTCTTATCCTTACGAATGGACATTCAGCCAATGGAAAGATGCGGCACTGCTCACTTTAAAAATTCAGTTCCATGCACTTAAGTATGGAATGATTTTAAAAGACGCAACTCCGTTTAATATAGTATTTGAGGGCAATAAGCCTGTTTTTATAGACATCTCATCGTTCGAAATTTTTAAAACCGGCTTGCCCTGGAAGGCTTTTAAACAGTTTAGCGAAAATTTTTACATGCCTTTACTGCTGGTTAAATATTTTGATGCCATAGGCAATGAAATTTATTTAAATAATTTAAATGGTATCCCTTTAAGCAAGGGTCTGAAACTTTTACCGGCAAAAGCTTATTTAAATTTTAATACCCTTTTCTTTTTAGCATTACCCGGTAAGATCAGAAACCGGCTGGGCGGTAAGTATTTAAAAAACTCTTCTAAAAAATTTACGCTTAAAAGTTCTATGCAATTTGCAGAACATCTGTTCTCTAATATTAACAAACTAGCTCAGGCAAAACTGCATACAAAATGGAATGACTATTACGATAAAAATATTGATGCCAATTATTTGGAAGAAAAAGAAAAGCTAATAAAAAATTGGATTAGGATAAACTACAAAGATAAAACGCTTATAGATTTTGGATGCAACACCGGTAATTTTTCAAAACTATTAGCAGCGGATATACAAACAATAATTGCATTTGATGAAGACATGAGAAGTGCAGATGAGCTTTACAACCATTGCAAGGAAAAGAAAATAAATAATATTTTTTGCTTTACTGCCAGCCTTAGCCAACCTACTCCTGCATTAGGATGGAATAATATGGAAAGGCTGGCGTTAAAGGAACGTATTAAAGGAGATATAGGCTTAGCACTGGCATTAGTACACCATCTTGCTATAAGCAACCATATTAAATTTAACATGATGGCCGATTTTTTTGCAGACACCTGTAAAGAACTGATGATTGAATTTGTTCCTAAAGAAGATGCAAAAGTTAAATTATTGCTTGCCAACAGGGAAGATATTTTTGACTGGTACACCCTGGATAATTTCCTTTCTTCATTTAAAGCAAAATTTAACCTGGTTAAAGAATACTGCTTTTTAAACAACCGGATTATGCACCATTTTATCCGTATAAAAAATGAGCAATAAACGTATCGCATTTATTCCACTTCTTATACTGCTGTACTTTTTTGTTCATTACACAACAGATTTTTTTTACTTTCTTAATCCATGGCCCGTTTTTTTTCAATTTATTAAATACCTGCTGGTATGCTGCACGCTATACTTTTTGGGATATAAATTTTTTAAAAATAAAAAACGCTTTACTCTTGTATTTTCTACCCTTCTTTTTATTTTTTTATTCTTTGGTTCTATCACAGATACGGCTGTATCTCTAAATATTTTAAATCCATTTACAGCTGTAGATACTAAAATAATAATAAGCTTCACTGCTGTGAGCATAGTCATCATCCTTGTATGCCGGTGGCTTAATAAGCCCATAATTGTAAAGTTGCTGAAGTTTTGGCTTATATACTGTTTGGCCGTTTTATTTTACGACGCCGGTATGTTTATTTTATCTGGTAAAAAAGAAAAAAAATACCTCACAAGTGTAAATGAAACAGCTGGTTTTACTTCAGCTGAAAAACCATCCGTATTTTTTTTATTGTTTGATATGTATCCATCAGATACTGTTTTAAAAAGATATCTGGGTTTTGATAATACTGCATTGAATTTATTTTTTAAAGAGAACCAATTTTTTGTATCGGGCAATGCCCATTCTTTATACCAGGAAACGTATTATTCGCTGGCATCTACATTAAGTTTAAAACCGCTGCTGTATTTGCAGGACAGTGCTATTAAAGAATATAAAAAGAAATTAATTGCATTAAGGAATATTGAAAATACCCGCCTCCCCGGTATTTTTGAAAGGTCTGGATATACGTTTAGAAATTATTCTGTTTTTAATTTGCAGACGCAGCCTTCGCAACTTCAATTTAATTTAAATTATCATTTAAAAAACATTCTTACATCCACTACATTTTTCAACAGGTTTTACGATGGCTTTGAACCGGATTTTTTTTTAGCTAACAGAAATATTAAAACAGGCTTTATAAAAAAATCATGGAGCAGTAAATTAAAAAATGATCTTGCAACACTTAAGGCAGACTTTACGATTTTAATGGACAGTTTTTCCAGGACCGGCAAACCTTCTTTTAATTATTTTCATTTTATGATGCCACACCCTCCTGTTTTGTACGACAGCAGCGGAAATGAAAATACAATTAAAGACATGTACACTTATAACGGGTTTGATAAAACAATAAAAAACTATACCGGTTATTTAAAATATGCCAACAAAGAATTAAAAAAAATGGTAAACATGATTTTTACAAAAGCCGGCAGGAATGTGGTTATTGTTATACAGGGAGACCACGGCTACAGGGAGTTTAGCGAGCGGTTCCCCGATGCCGTGAGGTATGGAATTTTAAATGCTGTTTATTTGCCCGGCAAAAACTATATCAATTTTAATGATTCTATGACGCCCATCCATACTTTTAACCAGGTATTAAAAAATCAATTTAATTTTTTACAATAAGGAGCAATAATCAAAGTGTTGAAAATTATTTATATTTTTAATAATTATACCAATCATCTAATTTTTACAAGTGCACATAATTAATATAATCATTCCTGTGTATAACGAAGAAAAAAATATTAAACCTGTTTGTGAGGCGTTGGATATTAATGTAAAAGAAAATTATGAAATAATTTTTGTAGATGATGGAAGCACAGACCATACTTTTAATGCTATTGAAGAGCAGTCTTTAAAAGACAAACGCATAAAATGTATTTCTCTAAGCCGCAACTTTGGTCACCAGAATGCCCTGATGGCAGGCATGCAGCACTGTAAAGCCGATTATATTATTTTAATGGATGGCGATGGGCAACATCCCCCGGAGTTAATTACACAAATGTTGCAAAAACTGCAGGATGGATTTGATCTTGTGCACACAAGAAGAAGATCTACCCAAGATATTGGTGCAGGAAAAAAAATACTCGCTGCTGTGTTTTACAGGTTTATCAATTTTATTTCAGATACAAGGATAGAGCCCAATGTAGCCGATTTTAAAGCCTTTAACCATAAAGTGCTGCACAGCATTTTAGAATTTAAAGAGAGAGAACTTTTTTTAAGGGGTATTTTCAGCTGGATTGGATTTAATACCACCACCATTGATTTTGATGCTCCAGCACGCATGCATGGCAAAACAAAATACTCCTTTACCCGTATGCTAAAACTGGCGTTAAAAGGAACTACCTCTTTTAGTTTTAAGCCACTTAGGGTAGCCCTTTTTATTGGTAGTATTATTTCTATTTCGGCTTTTGGTTTTGCCATTTATGCGCTGCTTTCCTATTACCAGGGTAATACAGTTCCAGGTTGGGCATCTATGATTATTGCCATCATGCTTTTAGGAGGCACGCAGTTACTGGCTATTGGTTTATTGGGAGAATATATTGCCAGTCTTTTTACAGAAACCAAGCACAGACCCTTATACCTGGTTAATAAAACCATTGGTATTGGCTAAAGCTTTACTGCTTTAATGGCATATTGCCCTCCTAATGGCAACCATTGAAGGAATTTTTCCAGAAAAATTAATTTTGAAAGAATGCCTTTGCGGGGGAAAAAAATTATAAACTGTTTTTTGCTGATATGAAATCCTGATAACTTTAACAGTTGTGTAGAATAGCTGCTTTTGAGCAAGCGTGCATCTTTATCAAATACACAGGTATTTACTAAATATTTTGTAACAGGATTAAATGGATTGTGTTCAAATAAATAAAGTCTGCCGCTTTTTTTTAATACCCTCGCCATTTCTTTTATAAGCAATTGGTGCAAAGAATAGTTCACGTGGTGCAGTACACCAGCGATAAAAACGATATCAAAAGATTCATTCTGTGCCTGTATTTGTGTTCCGTTATATTCATAAAAAACTGCCTGGGCAATATTTTTTTTTTGTGCAACTTTTATACTCTCTTCAGAAACGTCAATCCCACACAATTTCCATTGCGGAAAATATTGCTGCATAAAAAAACCGGTAGTACCATCACCGCAACCAATATCCAATACCTGCAAGGGCTCATCATTTTCAAACTGCTGCAGGTATTTCACTTTCATTTCTGCAAAATAATAACTATCCGCTCCGGATAGTTTTACATTTTGGCTATGTATTGTCCGGTAATTGGAAGCAAATGCATCAAAATTATCAAAAGTTCTTTTACTCATTCTATCTGAATAATGTATTTTTATCGCATGCAAGATTACACAAAAACAAACAGGCTTTCGTTAAAAACCTTTTTGTTTTTTACTGTAATTCTGTTTATTGCTTATTTGCCAATCTCCAGTTTTCTTTTTTTTTTAAAGAATGATGCATTTACCGGGTATTTTCCACCTAAGTTTTTTATGAGTGAAAGTATTCATGCAGGTTACCTGCCTCTATGGAATCCATATATTAACTTTGGTTTTCCGCAATATGGAGATATGAGTGGAGGGTACTGGAGCCCTGTTACATGGTTTATAGCAAGTACGGTTGGGTATAATGCCTATAGTTTTACTATAGAAGTACTACTCTATATTTTATTGGGAGGTTTGGGAATGTATAAACTTTCTGGTTACTGGATACCCGATAAAAACATCCGCACCATAGCAGGCCTGGCCTTTATGTGCTGCGGGTATCATGTTGCCCATCTGCAACATTTTAACTGGATTAGTGGATCTGCTTTTTTGCCCTGGTGTTTTTGGAGCTATCTTATTTTTTTAAACAAAAGAACAATACAGCATACACTTACTGCTGTACTTTTATTTTATCTTTTTGCTGCATCCGCACATCCAGGATTAATCATCGGGGCATTTTATTTTTTTATTGCTATTCTTTTTTTTATTTTTTTAAAAAATGAACATCAACTTACCTTAAAAGTCCGTTTCAAAAAATATGGTATATCTCATCTTGTATTCATCAGTTTACTGTTGCTTTTGGCAACAGGAATTATTGCCGGTTATACAGATATTATACCTCATTTTGTTAGAGGAGAAAAAATAAGTCTTGAATCGTCTTTACCACATTCCAGTAATATAAAAACATGGATAAGCCTGCTCTTCCCTTTATCTACCGCAAAAAACGATGCATTTTTTAATACAGAGCTTACACTACGTAACAGTTATTTCAGCCTTACTTTACTGCTGTTATTTTTAATGGCCATTTTTGGAAGAAAAAGCAGCTGGCAAAAATTTTTATTTTTTTTAGGATTGTCCTTTGCTTTACTATCTGCAGGTGGATGGGCAAAAACATTTGCACACAACTATGTTTCATTTATTGGATATGTAAGGTTAAACGGAGAGTTTAGAATATTTGCAATTATAGCTTTTATTCTAATTGCATCTATTGAGCTGGAAAAATTTGTAAAAAATAAACAGCATAGTAATTATAAAAATTTAAACTGGATAAGCGCAGGCCTGTCAACAATTTTACTTTGCAGCATTTGCTGGGCACTATACAGTATTTTAATCAGTAAAAAAAGTATTTTATTTAACCTCTCAAACATTAAATCAATTTCAGAATTTTCTGATAAGGCAAAATATATAGTGGACACCATTAGTTTTTTTGATACCATCTGGATACAGGGTTTTATCCAACTAATACTTTTACTATTAATTTATAAAAGCTTAAAAACAAAAAATATCAGGCGGCTCAGGATACTGGTTATTGCCGACATCATATTTAGTTCGCTTGTATATATCCCTTACACCGGAGCAGGAAAAACCTCTGTGGCACATTTGCAATCGGTAATTAATCTTTCGCCAGAAGGAATTCCCATACCCCAATTACACCCCATCATGTATAATGATACCATTTCTGCAGCCGATAATGCTTTGCTGGGAAACTGGAGCATGTATAATAAACAGCCGGGTACTCTAACAGAAATGCCTTACCCCATACAATTAAAAAATATGCGGGCTTTTTTTGATTCTCCGAAAAATAAAGACAGTTTTAATTATTTTAAAAACCCATTTCTTTTTGTAAAAGAAGGAAACGCTGTTATAACCATTCTGCATTTTTCTCCCAATAAAATTACGCTTAGTGTTACTGCCGATACCACATCAAAACTTGTTATACAACAAAATTATTACCCATATTGGTATTCTCAAAAAAATGGAGAAAAACATAAAGTGTTACAGGAAGGCATTAGCTTTATGGCAGTTCCTGTAAATAAAGGCCTCAATCAAATTATTATAACTTTTAAACCAACCGCAATTAAAGCAGCATTATACATTAGTGCCTTCTTTTTTGTTTGCTATATTTTAATTATTGTATTGTACAAAACAAAACGGTTATAAAAAATATGCTTTTTAATTCTCTTGAATTTATTATTTTTTTTCCACTTGTTACCTTGCTGTACTTTTTGTTACCTCATAAAATAAGGTGGCTGCATCTTTTGGTGGCCAGTTGTATTTTTTATGCAGCATTTATTCCGGCATATCTTTTTATACTTTTCTTTTTAATTGTTATAGATTACACGGCAGGCCTGCTTATAGAAAAACAAGCCAGTAAAAAGTTTTGGCTGGTTGTAAGTATCATAGCCAATATTTCGTTGCTGGGTTTGTTTAAATACTATGATTTTTTTATCAGTAATATTAATGATGTTACCGGCACTCACTTTATTCTTTTACACTGGATATTGCCCATTGGTCTTTCGTTTCACACTTTTCAATCTTTAAGTTATACCATAGAGGTGTACAGGGGCAAACAGAAAGCCATTAGCCATGCTGGTTATTATGCATTGTATGTTATGTTTTATCCACAACTGGTAGCCGGCCCCATTGAAAGACCACAGGCACTTTTGCCGCAATTTTTCAAGCATCAAAAATTTTCTTCGCAAAAATTATATGAAGGTCTTAGGCTTATGGCCTGGGGCTTTTTTAAAAAGCTGGTAATTGCAGACCGCATAGGGCAATATGCCGATGCAGTATTTAACCATCCGCAACATGCAGATATGTTGCAGGTATGGCTGGCCGTATTTTTTTTCAGCATCCAGATATATGCCGATTTTTCCGGCTATTCTGATATTGCCATTGGCGCAGCACGCTGTATGGGTATTAATTTGAGTATTAATTTTAACCGTCCCTATCTTTCTGTTAATATCCGGGATTTCTGGAGGCGCTGGCATATCTCACTTTCCAGCTGGTTTAGAGATTATGTGTACATACCAATGGGCGGTAACAGAAAAGGTCCGTTGAGAAAAAATATACATCTTCTCATTACATTTATCCTGAGTGCCATATGGCATGGAGCCGGCTGGACATTTATGTTATGGGGTCTTTTACATGGTATGTACACTTTGATATATGATGGCTTAAAAAAATATATTAACAGGGTACAAATGCCCGGTTTTATTGCCTGGTTTATTACCAGCGTATGTGTATGTTTTGCCTGGATATTTTTTAGAGCATCTTCTTTGAGCAACGCTGTTTATATTGTTAGAAGAGGAATTAATTTAAATACTATTTCAATTTACAACATCATTTCATTGCCAGGCACCACCATAGAATTTGGAAATTTTACGCTGGCATTTTCTTTTTGTATGATTGCTTATATGTTTTTTATCGAAAAATTTACAACGCCAAAATTGCTGGATCTTAATGCAAAAAAAATGGCAGATATTACCATATTTGCGAGTGTACTTTTATTTATTATATTTTTTGGGGTATTTCAAAAATCAAGTTTTATTTACTTTCAATTTTAATAATGTATTTAAAAAAACTTCTTATAGTTACCATGGTCACATGCACAGTGGCATTTGCAGTGGGATTGTTACTGGATAATATTTACAAAAAAAGATGGGACATACTCTGGTTTAAAAAAACAGATGAGTTAGTAAACCCCAATACCAATTATGCTGTTATATTCTTAGGCAATTCAAGAGTGCATTTTGCCATCAACCCTTATTACATAGATTCAGTTACAAAATTTAACAGCTTTAATTTTGGTAATGGCGGTGCAGATGCACAGGACATTATGCTTACATTAAATATATATCTGCAAAATCATAAGGCACCAGAGCTGGTTATTATTTCATTAGATCCCGGAATAATAATGGGAAATGAAATTTTAAAAACACGGTATCATTATTTATTTTATCTTAATAATGACAGCGTGTACAGGTACATGAATAAGGCGGGATTTTTAACTACGCTCATAAAAATATTTCCATTTACAAAGTATAGTTTTTTTGATGAATACAACCGCACTTCTTTATTTGTAAAAGGAAAGCCCTACCCGGAATTTAATCATAATATTTACAAAGGCTTTTTAAATATTCACCAAACTGTTAACAGCAAGTTACCTAATCCTTATAATGCAGATACTTCTTTTAAAAAAATATCGGATACTGCTATTATGTATTTAAAAAGTACACTTACATTACTGCAGCAAAAAGGAAGTAAAGTTGTATTTGTATGGCCCCCGCTTAGGAATACTGCAAGAAATAAAAAAACGGATATAATAAGGAGCAGCGATTCCATCTTTAGCCGCATGGCCAACGAGTATCACATAAAACAATTTAATTTTGAAAATGATGAGTTATATAAAGATGAATATTTTGTAGATGCCATACATTTTAATGAACCCGGCAGCCGCATTTACTCTATGCACCTGGCCGATTCTATTAATAGTCTTTATAAAAAATGAACCATGCATTAATTTAAATGGCTTTTCCCTTCATTGCCTGCGAAACCGCTTCATCCATAATACGCTCTGCATAAGGCCTGGAAATATCATTGAGCTCTTCGGTTTTTGAATGTATCAAATCTTTGTCATCCATTGTTACTGCCAGTTGCAGGGCCTGCATGGCTGCAGCTGTTTGCAGCATTTCTCCTGATGTAAGAAGGGTTGAATTTTTTTGTAAAAATCTTTCTGTAGTTTTTAATAACTGTTCTCCCTCTGCTTTTGCCTCGGCCAATGCTCTTGCCGCAATATCATCTTTTGCATGGGTTATAGAATCCATCAGCATTTTTTCTACATCCGCATCGGTAAGCTCGTATTGTGGTTTTACTTCTATGCTTTGCTCTACTCCACTCCTTAATTCTTTTGCAGATACCGTTAAGATACCATCTGCATTAATTAAAAAACTTACTTCTACTTTTGGTAAGCCTGCTGGCATTCCCGGAATTCCTTTTAAATTAAATTCAGCCAGTTTGCGGTTGTCTGCCACCAAATCCCTCTCGCCCTGGAACACGCTGATACGCATGCCCGGCTGACCGTCTATCTGAGTTGTATATTGCCTGGAAGCCCTGGCAGGAATTTTTGCATTTCTCGGAATCAACACGTCCATCAATCCGCCGGAAGTTTCTATGCCAAGGCTTAGCGGAGTAATATCCAGCAACAGCGTATCCGTATTATTTCCTGCAAGAATATCCGCCTGTATAGCCGCACCCAGTGCCACCACTTCATCTGGGTTTACCTTATCATTTACCGGCCTTTTAAAAAAAGCGCTAACAGCGTTTTTTACCAGGGGCACTCTTGTACTTCCTCCCACCATCACTACGGTATCAATATCTGTAGTTTTTAGTGCTGCATCTTTTAAAGCATTGCGGCAGCTGGTAATTGTTTTATCTATTAATGGTTGTATCAAAAATTCAAAAGCAGGCCTGCTGATACTAAAATTATCTCCATTAAGATGGGTAGTATAGTCATCATTTTCAGATAAATATTTTTTTGCTTCTTCGGCTTTCAGGCGCAGCGATTGCGACAAAGATTTATTCTGATGCAATTCTTCTAAACTTATGCCTCCCTGCTCACACCAGTATTGTACTATGGCATTATCCATATCATCTCCTCCAAGATATGTATCGCCATTGGTAGAAAGCACTTCAAAAATACCTCCGGCTAATCTTAACAGTGATACATCAAATGTACCTCCACCCAAATCATATACCGCTATAATTTTTTCAGTGGGTGGGTTTTCTCCCCCTTGGGTAGAGTTAGAGGGGATTCCAAAACCGTATGCCAAACTTGCTGCCGTGGGTTCATTTATAATACGCAGCACATCAAGCCCTGCCAGTTTACCGGCATCACGGGTGGCCTGGCGCTGTGCATCATTAAAATAAGCCGGCACTGTTATTACCGCTTTATTTACGGGTGTTTTTAAAATATGCTCTGCTCTCTGTTTAAGTTCTTTTAAAATATAAGATGATAAATCTACAGGAGAATAAAATTTAGCCCCCACCTGCACTTTTACCAAACCACCGCTATTATCATCTATAATTTTATAAGTAAATGCGCTGGCATGGCTTTTAAGATCTTTGTAAGTTTTACCCATTAATCTTTTTGCAGAAAAAATGGTTTGATGTGGTGAGCTGATCAAAAATTCTTTTGCTGCATCTCCAACAGTAATATTTCCGCTATCATCAAAATAAATAACGGATGGAACCAGGGAACTGCTGTTGTGCTCTTTTAAAGCAAGGGGCTTTTTAGTTTCCGGATGAATGATGGCTACAAGGCTATTGGTAGTACCCAAATCTATTCCTACAATTATTTCTTCCTGCTGCAAACTTCCTGTTGCAATATTGATTGCTATTTTTGCCATATACGTTCTGCTGATATTTGGCTGCAAAAGTAGAAATAAAAAGGCTGCCTTGTTAAAGCAGCCTTTAGTTCTTTTTCGATAATGGAAATTTTTACCGCATCAGGTACATTTTGCCATATCCTTTATTAAAAAATTTGTCTGTGTTATCTCCCTCAGCTTTGTATTTATCAAGCGATTTACCATTAAGATTTGTAAGTACCCTGTAAATGTAAACGCCGTTTGCAAGTTTTTGTCCATACATATCTGTACCATCCCACTTAAACTCTGTAATATTTCTTCCAATATGTATGGGACCTAATTCATCTTTGGTAACCTCTCTTACTACTTTACCGGTAATGGTAAGAATTTGTATGCGGATGTTCTGCGGTATTTCGCTGCCTGTAACTGTAAATACAAATGCTGTAGATGTTGTAAACGGATTTGGATAGTTGAGCAGGTTGGATATCATCGGCTTGTTAATAACGTTAAAGCTTACATGATAATCCAGTGCGCCGGCTTTATTACCATTTACATCCTTACCCGAAACAATAAGTTCATACTCTCCATCTTCAGGAAAATAAGGTTTAAAATCTATACTGGCAGTATTTTCACCCGATCCAAGGCTGGCAGGAATAAATATCATACTGTCGCCAAAATGATAGTCATGGTAGCTGTCGTCGGGAAAACGAACCTGCACTTTCAAAAGGGCTGTATCCTTTAACTCCAGGAACCTGCTTTCATCTTTTAACTTTATAAGCACGCCCGGTTTAGAAGCTACAATATCTTTATTAAGAATATGCACACCGTCAAATGTTACATCCAGCAGTGGGTTGTAAGTATCTTCTCTTACATAAAAATCTTTATACAAAACATTGTTGTAATGCAGTTGTTCCGGTTGATCATTATCTGGATTAAAATCTACACCAAGGGTATTGGCACCAGGATAATTACGGGTATCTATTGTATAACTTACGCTCAAAGTATCTCCGGATACCAGTGATTTGCGCTTGGGTATATCTATAAAATGCGGCACATTATTCCTGTCTGTAATAATAAATTTTACTTTTAGCAAGCTATCAAAAGGAGTATTGCTTATGTTTTTAAATGCCAATGCAAAGTTGATAGACTGTCCCTGGTCTACAGTATCTGCACTCATCCGGTACAGGATATTTGGAGCCACTGCACCTTCGGGTGCAAGGCTTGCATTAACTCTCCAGTATCTTAATTGATTTGGCGTAAGATTAATATCATCTTTGCTGCTCATTTTTAATTTAAGATAGGGGTAAAGATTTGCATCAATAAAACTCAGCGTAGTATCTGTTGCAGGTGCTACTGTTGCCATTAAAGAAGAAGATCCACTGTTGGTAACACCCCATACTTCTACTTTGCTGGTATCTGTGGCAGTAAGATCATTGGTAAACCCACGCCAGTGCAGTTCATTCCACGACCGGGCGGGACCGTACAAAGGAGTTTCTATGGTACCATTTGGTATCAGAGAATTTAGTGTAATTGTACTACTTATCTGAACAGTGTCTGTAGCTGCCATTTCCTGGGTAACGGGAAAAGCAGGGCTGCCTTTTTTAAAGAAATAAAGGAAAGGAACGTTCCTGGTAAAACTATCAATTTTGGTAAAGCCAATGGATTTTAATTTATGGTACAAAGAATTTCCAGACCCCAGGGTAGCTGTATCACTCATCCATTGATTAATAAAAGAAGCGTTATTAAGTGTATTGCCAAAATTTGTAACAGCCACATACATACCATTTGGAATACTGTCTATAAAATCCATTGCACGCTTGCGGTAAGGAACCCCGCCCGGGTTTGCATAAGGGAATTCAAAGAATTTACGGGTGGTATCTGAACTTGCAAAACAAATTCTGCCACTCCCAAATCTTGCGTCGGTAGCAGATACATTATAATTTTTCCAGGGCCTTAACGTAACGGTATCAAATACATAAAATTGCAATGAATTTAGTCTGCAACCATATAGATCCAGCTGCTCAAAATCAAGGTTCACATTAATCCTGTCATAACCTACAAAGGGATGCAATCCTGTTCGGATAATAATATTTCTGGCAATTTGCGGATATACAAATTTTCTATCAGTTTGCAGTTTTATATTATTATATGTTGATTTGAGATGTTGAAAATAGTGAGACTGGCTAAAACCAGTTGTACTGTTGGGCAGGTATATAAAAGAAAAATCATTCCAGATAACAGGATTGGTGCCGGTAGGCAACATTGCTACTCTCCAGTAATATACGGTGCTATCTGTGTAAGTAAGGTTAGATGGAATAAATTCTACAATGCCACCTGCACCACTTGCACTGTATACTTTTTTAAATGCCGAATTAAAAAGTTCTGTAGTATCAATCTCCATTGCATATTGCCGGATAGCACCCAGGGGGTTGGCGGTGTTGGCTACAAATGTAATATTAGATTGGTTGATGATAGAATAATTATAAGGGTATGTGGGCCGAAGTTCATCTTCAAAGATGTAAAAATCTTTTGTGATGGTATTATTGGTTTCATACAATTCATCTACTTTATTAGTATTATCCAATGAAACCAATATTTGATTTAACCCTTTATCTGTTACAGGGTTTATAGGCACAATGAATTCAAGAGAATCTTCACTTTTTATTGCGGGTATAAGTTTATTAAACAATATCCTTATGGTATCATTAGGTAATTTTCTTTTTACCGAAACCCAGATAGAATCTCCGGTTGCACGGCCTATATTCTGCATTTTAACTTTAAGGTTAAAATTAACATCGGCAACAGATATAATTGTAGGATTAATTTTAACCAGTGGTTCTTCTATCACATAATCAGGCTTGGTAAATGTGTTAATGCGTATCGCAGGATCGCCATGTAAAGAAATTTCTTCCAGGTGTATGCGGGTATAATAATCTACATTGGGATTAAGACCACCCAGGCTTTTAATAACTTCCTTTACCTGGTTTCCTACACTATTACCATATAAAGTTTTACTAAACAGTGTATAGAAGTTTGTATTGTAAAAATTAAGGAAAGGAGGAATACCAAAATGGCTATCTGCTAAAAATCCAATACTTCCTCTCTGGTTGGCCAAAACATATTTTTCGGAAAGCGTCAAATTACCGGAAAGTCTTGTTGGATCAAAATTATAAAAGTTACCTGCGCTGCAGCCACTAACATTAAAAAATGGATACTTGCCCGCATTATTATAAATTTCAGGGCTGCTCAGGTTAAATTCAAAAGTATTTGCAGATGAATGACCAAAGTAACCGATAAAGCCTAACCCTTCGTTCAGTAGTTGTGCAATACGCTCACTGTTGGCCTGCTGCACAGTGCCTGTTGATGTTTTAGAAAATGTTTCCACCGCTCCTCCAAAGAGGGTATCATGTGCAATATTTTTATAGCCATTCATGTACACTTTAAAAGTCTCATTTTCCGAACTGTCTTTACCACCAGCTACATGCATTATTTTTTTCATCCATGCCTTATCGGCAATGTACGGGCTGGATGAGCGTTGAGCAGCTTCATACTGTATTACTTTTTGTAGGTAAATATTTACTTCTCCTCCATTAATAGCACCTAACCTGCCTATTGAAATTATGGGTACAATTGTACCAGGTTCAGCACTTAATAAGGCATCTGAGGCAGGCCAGCCAAATGTAGGAACCTTGCTCAATTTATCTAACTGGGCATTACCCTTGTTTGTAAAATAATCTCTGTAATCTACTGCCCTTCCTATAAGAAAAACATATTTGGGCTTTGCTGCAAAATTCCTGTCGGCATATCTTATAAAATCTCTTATACCGGCAGGATGATTTTTTATTCCAAATGCAAACTGATCCGTCAGTTCATCAATATTATATGTTTTAGTTACAAAACTTCCTCCGTTAGCAGAGGTACGGTATAACCTGTAATCTTCTACATAGTTATTGCCGCTGCCATCATTATACAAATCTTTGTTGCTGATAATAAGATAATTTCCCTGGTTGGCTGTACTTGAAAGATTTACAAATGTTTTAGCGGTAAGGCCGGAGATGATGTTCACATTTGAAACGTCACTGCTTGTAAGCACAAATTTTCTAATGGGGTCTGTAGAGGCGGGAAGCACAAATTTTACACGGCCTGCTGTAGAAATAATTTCGCCCAGGTAACGCCTGCCATTATTGATATCATATAAAATAGGCTGGGATGATCCGAAATTAAAATTGCTGATATTTAAATAATTGCCCGTGGCAGACGCCGCCAGTTCAAAGGAAAAAACTTTTTCATTATTAAAACTAAAGGTAGCCGGATAGGTAATTCCCATGCTTGCTACAACCATCCTGTCTGTAGCAATGGTAGAAGTATTGGTTACAGCAATAATAATATTGGTGGCATTGGTAAACAGGCTAAGCGGCAAATTATTTACAGCTATTTTCCTGGAAGTAAAATAAGGCATGCCCACATTATAAATTTCTGTACCACCAGGTCCATTTACATTAATTCTTACATTTCTTGCATTTTCTGCGTTGCCTGCCACATTTACTCTTACAGAAAAACTGTTTGCAGGCCCTGCTGCATAAAAATTTAAAGGCACAAAGCGCTCCTGTAAAGGATTTGAAGGAATAATATCGCCTGAGGAAAATCCTTCTCCCTCATCATAAGAGGATGAATAAACATATTCTCCTACCCTGTTAGCATATCCTCTATTCAAAATTCTTTTAAAATAAACGTCATAAGAGCGCATAAAATAAGCATCGGGTGTGGCTGCACTGGGTGCTGTGTTTACTGTGGATGTATATCTTAAATTACCACCTGCTGTATTTAGCGTAAGAAAATATGCGGCAGTATCTGTTTCAAGGCTGTATTTATCGTTCAATTGAAAATTGATATCCCTGTATAATTCTTTATCTGGTTTACCATCGTTCATTTCGCCCCAAAATTCAATATAGTCTGATGAACCCAGCGGAGCATTGCTTACAGAAGTATACAGGCGCACCTGCTGGCCATTGCGCCACAATTGAAAATAATCTGCATTTGCTGCACCTAAACCTGCAGTAGCCAGTACAGCCTGGGGAATGCGGCAAAGGGTATCTTTACCCAGGTAAAATTTATAATAAGTTTTGCTGTAGTCTATCCAGCTATTGTTTAACTGTGCCTGCACATTTACAGTTATCAATATTAAAAGGGCAATGAGTATTTTTTTCATCATGTAAGATGTTATGATTTTTAATTAGTCTTCTTTTTTGGCAAAATTTATTCTCAGGGAAAATACATGGGTGTATAACGGATTGGATTGGTTAGCCAGGTTAGAAAAAGCATAATCAAGCATTATATTGTTTATTTTAAATCCTGCGCCCAGGCTGGGTTGGTATATCCATACTTTTTTCTGGTTCAGTGTATCACCATCTGCCAATGCCTTTTGAAAATTAGTAATGCCTGCCCGTACAAAAAAAACATCTTTAACGGCAGCTTCAATGCCCAGGTGAGGATCTGCACTTATGGTATTTCCACTAAGAACGGTATTGCGTTTTCCATCAAAGGTAAAATCCAGGTTGGCTTCTGTAAGCAATTTTACATTGCTGCCCAGGCTAAATTGATAAGCGCCACCCAATACCAAACGGGGTGCAGTAAGCTCAGTAGATTTTACCGGAATATCATTATTGGTGAGGTATAAAACTTCTTTTTCTTTTTCTGTAAACTTAAAAGTCCATGCGTTAAAAGTGGTGGTAAGGTCTCTTGCTACAAGGCCTGCACGCCATTTTTGGCCGTGCATTTGTATACCGGCATCCAAACCAAAACCCCATGCACTGGCAAATTTGCCCACTTTACGGTAAATTACTTTTGCGTTGGCTCCTACACTTATTCTCTTGGTTTCTGTTTCTTTTAAATTTTGTGCAAAAGAAAAAAGAAAGGCATAATCGGCGGATGAAAAGGTTTGAATATTATTGTAATTGATACTGCCATCCGGCTCCACTAAAAATAAGGTATTGGGAATATCATCTACAGCAAATCTTAACAATGAAAACCCAACGGTTCTTTTATTATTTTGAACGGGTATGGCAAGGGAGGCATAATCGTATTTGGCTATTCCGGCAAAATATTCTGCATGCATAATACCGGCATTGGGATTGTCTTTTACACCGGCTAAACCGGCAGGGTTCCAGTAGCCGGCTGTTGCATCATTTGCAGAAGCCACCTGGGCATTTCCCATAGCCAGGCCACGTGCACCTGCACCGATATTTAAAAATTCGTTGGAGTATTTGCGAAACTGCGAAAACCCATTATCAGGCTGCAGGAGCAATAGTAAAATACAAGCAGCAAGGCTTTGTTTCATGTGTATTGGTATTAATAATTGGAGGAATTTTACAGAAACCCTTCTCAAAACGTAATTATACTATTATAAATTGTGCAAAAACAGTTTAACTGCTGTTTCAAAAATACGATATTGCTTTAAGATATACGGATTTTTGTGCGGTAAAGGCTTTCATTACCCGATAAATTTTTGGGCCAAACTGTTGCTTTAAAATTAAATTTATAATCAACAATTTTACAAACAGTTATAAATAGCATCTTTCTAAAAAAAACTACTCATTTTTGCAATCCAATAATTAATAAAAATATAATGACCAACGCTTTTATACAAGAGCTTCGCTGGAGGGGAATGCTGCAGGATATTATGCCCGGAACAGAAGCACAACTGAATAAGGAAATGACTTCGGCCTATATTGGTTTTGATCCCACTGCCGACAGCCTCCATATAGGCAGCCTGGTGCCCATACTTTTACTGGTTCACCTGCAAAAAGCCGGGCATAAACCCTACGCCCTGGTAGGTGGCGCCACAGGTATGGTGGGCGACCCCAGTGGCAAAAGCGAAGAACGTAATATGCTGAGCGAAGAAGTATTGGCTGCAAATGTAGCAGGAGTAAAAGCACTATTGCAAAAGTTTTTAAATTTTGATTCTGCTATGCCCAATGCAGCGGTGATGGTTAATAATTTTGACTGGTTTAAAAATATAAGTTTTCTCGATTTTATAAGAGATGCAGGCAAACATATTACCGTTAATTATATGATGGCCAAGGAGAGTGTAAAGAAAAGGCTGGAAGGAGAAAATGGTATGAGTTTTACAGAGTTTACCTACCAGCTGGTACAGGGGTATGATTTTTACTGGCTATATAAACATAAAAACTGCAAACTGCAAATGGGTGGCAGCGACCAGTGGGGCAATATCGTAACAGGTACTGAGCTTATCCGCAGAAAAGAAGGAGGAGAAGCTTTTGCCTTTACCTGCCCCCTGATAAAAAAAGCAGATGGTACGAAGTTTGGAAAATCGGAACAGGGAAATATATGGCTGGATGCAAATAAAACAACGCCTTATCAATTTTACCAGTTTTGGGTAAATGCTTCGGATGCAGATGCAGAAGCCTGGATAAAAATATTTACTTTTTTATCAAAAGAAACCATTGAAGAACTGTTACAGGAAAATGCTATAAACCCTGCAGAAAGATTATTGCAAAAAACACTGGCAAAAGAACTCACAGTTTTTGTGCATGGCAATGAAGAATATGAAAAAGCAATAGAAACTACCGCTAAATTATTTGCAGCTCAGCATGCAGCTGCAGACAGCCTGAGCGAAGATGACCTTAATAATATGGAAGGTATTGTAACCATTAGTTTTGCAAAAGAGAAAATTGATGAAGCAATTGATGTGGTAAGCCTGCTTGCAGAAACTAATATTTTTACCAGTAAAGGAGAGGCCCGTAAAGCAGTGCTGGGTGGCGGTGTAAGTATAAACCGCAAAAAAGTGGAAGCAATAGATACTAAAATAAACAGCAGTTTGTTATTGCACCAAAAATATTTGCTGATACAAAAAGGCAAAAAAAATTATTACCTTATACGGATGGTATAATTTCCGGAAAAAATTTATCAAAAATATTTTGTGGAGTGCTGATGCAGAATAAAACTATAAGGGCATCTAATAATTTTTTATTCTCAGCAATCTCTGCCCCTCTGCGTGCATTTCCAATTATTCTACATGAACTTTTTTAATGACCACCGCACCTTCAAAAACTTCCGGAATAAATTGTCTTTCATTTACCAGGTATCCGTTCCCTTTTTCGCAAAAATGAACTTTAATATTTTCAATACTGATGGGGCAGCCTTCCGGTATATCTGCAATATTGCAATGGCCTATATCATGCCCATCTACAATAATTACCAGGCCGCTTCCTATGGCTTCCATTTTATTACTACCCGTTATAAGCATACCGGTATCCTCCCCCAGCCCAATGCCCAGGCACGAAGGATTGCCTGCCACTGCCTGTGCCAGCCTGCCAAAGCGGCCACGTTTTTCAAAATGCGAATCAAAGATTACATCATCCATAAAACCAAGCCCCGTTGTAATTTTTACTTCCCCTTTTAAATGTGCTTTTACAGCATTACCCTCATAAATCATGGTATTACTCATTGCCATAGCCCCTGCAGATGTGCCGGCAATAAGAAAATCTTCTTCATTGGCCAGGCGCTTTAAAAGAATTTCCAGCAATGCAGTGCCGCCAAAAATACTGGACAGCCTAAGTTGATTTCCACCACTGAACATTACCGCATTACAACTTTTAATGCGTTCAATATATTCTTCGTTTGCCACATCGGCCCGGTTACGTATATGCATAACGCCTACATTGGTAGATCCAATTTTACCAAATGCATCCATATAGTTATCTCCCACTTCGTATGGTATCATGCTGGCTGTGGTTATTACTTCTATCCTGGATAGTGAACCCCCGGCCTCCTGTACAATGCGGCGTAAAATTCCTCTTTCAAAAAAATTAAGGTTATTGCGGTGTACTTCTCCTGTTTCCAAATCTGTTCCTTTATCTTCTGCCCCACCTATGGCTATTAATTTTCCTTTAGCAAATTGCATTTAATCATTTTTGTGATGGCTACAAAATTAAGGAAATTCAATTTTGATATCCCTTAGCCAGTTATTAACTAATGTGCATTAACTTTTAAAACAAATATTTGTTCTTATTAAAAAACTCACAACTGATTATTTAATTGTGTAAAGCAACTTGTTTTTTTGTAAAGCAAAATGATTTGATTAATTTTCTCTCCCCAACTATTAAAACAACAGCAGTTTAATTATGAAAATTGAAGAAATAAAAATTTTAAGAGGCCCTAATTACTGGAGTGTGCGCCGTACAAAGCTTATCCAGATGAAACTTGACCTGGAAGAGTTGGAACAACGCCCCACCAATAAAATCCCGGGATTTAAAGAAAGGTTAGAAAAAATGTTTCCCAGTATGTATGAGCACCGCTGCAGTGAAGGGGTGCCGGGGGGGTTTTTTCACCGGGTAGATGAAGGAACATGGATGGGGCATGTGATAGAACATATTGCCCTGGAAATGCAAACACTGGCAGGTATGGATACCGGTTTTGGCCGTACCCGTGGCACGGGTAACGAAGGAGAATATTATGTATGCATCAGCTATATGGAAGAAGATGCCGGTATTTACGCTGCCAAAGCGGCCGTAAGAGTAGCCCAGGCACTTACAGACGATGAGGCTTACAACCTGGAAGATGATATTATGCGCCTGCGGGAAATAAGAGAAGAAACCCGCCTGGGCCCAAGCACCGGCTGCATTGTAGATGAAGCCGCTAAAAGAGGAATACCTTTTATACGTTTAAATAAACATTCATTGGTACAGTTGGGATATGGTGTGCATCAAAAAAGAATAAGGGCTACCATTGCAAGCACTACCAGCAATATTGCTGTAGATATTGCCTGCGATAAAGAAGAAACCAAAGCTTTGTTGCTGGCTGCAGAAATACCTGTACCCAACGGAACGGTAATAAGATCGGAAGCTGGCCTGGAAGAAGCGGTAGAAAAATTTGGTTATCCCCTGGTAATAAAGCCCATTGATGGCAACCACGGCAAAGGCAATACCACCAATATTACTACCTGGGAGCAGGCTGTTACCGCACTGGAAGCTGCCCAAAAATATGGCCGCAGTTCTATTATAGAAAAATTTATTACCGGTGTAGATTTCAGGATTTTGGTAATTAATTACAAATTTATTTGTGCAGCATTGCGTACCCCTGCTTCTGTAACCGGCAACGGAAAAAGTACTATTCAGCAATTGATAGACGAAACCAATAAAGATCCCCGACGGGGATATGGTCATGAAAAAGTATTAACCCAGATAACCATTGATTCTTTTACGCAGATAATGCTGGATGAAAAAAAATACAGCTTAGAAACGGTTCCGCCAAAAGGAGAACTGGTTATGCTTAAACCCACAGCCAATCTCTCTACCGGCGGCACATCTACCGATGTTACAGATGAAGTACATCCTGACAATATTTTTATGTGCGAACGTATTGCCAAAATTATAGGCCTGGATATTTGCGGTATAGATATTATGGCCAGCGACCTTCGTACACCCGTATCCGAAAATGGCGGAGCCATACTGGAAGTAAATGCAGCCCCGGGTTTTAGAATGCATATTGATCCTTCTGAAGGATTGGCCCGTAATGTGGCAGAACCAGTGGTAGATATGCTTTTCCCCAAAGGAAGTGCAGGCAGAATTCCTATTATTGCCATAACAGGTACAAATGGCAAAACCACTACCACCCGCATTACAGCTCATATTGCCAAAAGTGCAGGTAAAAAAGTAGGCTACACTACCAGCGATGGTGTGTACATACAAAACCAGTTGATGATGAAGGGAGATTGCACAGGGCCCATCAGTTCACAGTTTGTATTAAAAGATCCTACAGTAGATTTTGCTGTACTGGAATGTGCAAGAGGAGGAATATTAAAAAATGGCCTGGCATTTCAAAATTGCGATGTAGCTGTTGTAACCAATGTAGCTGCAGACCATATGGGCCTGGGAGGCATTAATACTTTAGAGCAGATGGCTAAAGTAAAAGCTGTACTTCCCGAAACTGTTTTTCCGCATGGATATGCTATACTTAATGCAGATGATGATTTGGTATATGAAATGAGAAAAGATTTAAAATGTAATGTGGCATTGTTTAGTATGGATGAAAATAATACAAGAATAAAAAAGCATTGCGAAAAAGGAGGCCTGGCAGCAGTTTTTGAAAATGGATTCATCAGCATTTTAAAAGGCACATGGAAAATAAGGGTGATAAATGTAAGGGATGTACCCATAACATTTGGTGGTAAAGCCATACATAATATTACCAATTGTTTACCCGCAGTAATGGCTTCTTACCTGTACCGGGATATTTCTATAGATGATATCAGGTCTGCATTGATGTCTTTTTTACCCTCCACTACCTTAACCCCCGGCAGGCTTAATTTCTTTCATTTTAAAAATTTTACTTTTCTTGCAGATTTTGCACATAACCCACATGGCTTAAAATTGCTTGGCGATTTTGTAAGCAAACTGGATTATCCTAAAAAAATAGGACTATTAAGCGGTACAGGTGATAGAAGAGATGAAGACATCAGGGAATTAGGTACCATATCTACCCAATACTTTGATGAGATAATTATACGCTGTGATAAAAACCTGAGGGGCAGAACCGCAGAAGAAATTATTGGTTTACTTAAAGAAGGTATAAAAGCAGGAAAACCTGATATTCCTACCATGGTTATTGCCAATGAGGAAGAAGCACTGGAATATATTTATGAGCATCCCCAACATGGTGCATTATATATTATTATGTGTGATGTGGTAACGGGAGCACTTGGTAAAATAAAAGAACTGAAAGAGAGGGAAGATAATGGGTGAGTGAGTTGTGAGTTGTGAGTTGTGAGTTGTGAGCCTGGTTCAGCATTTACAAATTCTTATTCCTTATGACATAAAGTTATTGCTCTTAAGTTCTGGCTAACAGCTAATGGCTCAAAGCTAACAGCTTATTTAAAAATACTTTTGGAACATTTTTTTACAACCCCTATTTTTGCACTCCCAAATAAAAATGGGTAAAGATTGGGTTATAGTGTAAAGGTAGCACTACAGATTTTGATTCTGTCCGTCTAGGTTCGAATCCTAGTAACCCAACAAAAAAGCTTTAGCGGTTGCTAAAGCTTTTTTTATTTTTAAACCGCACTTTATTGTATAATCTCCTCCAGCACTTTTCCCACATTTCCATTAGGCATCTGAATTTTTAATAGAGCAGCAAGTGTTGGAGCAATATCTGTCATGTAGGTTTCCCGGTTAGTTTTTCCAGGTTTTATATTCCAGCCAAACCAAACGTTTGGTATATGTGCATCATAAGGATTCCAAAGCCCATGGGTAGTACCCTTTGTACCGCCATCAAAATAACCGGGTTTTACGGTAAACATTATATCGCCGCTTCTTACCGGGTTGTACCCATTGGCCATCATATTCTTTTGTGGCTGGGGCAGGGTTGCTGCCTCCAGCTTATCAGTTTCAAAAGCATTTATAATAAAGGGTTTTGCCTTAAGTGCTTTTATAATTTTTTTCTTAATGGCATCCAGGTCTTTTCCATTTTTTTCTACCTCGCTGGTATTAATGTACAACTGGTAGTTTTGAACATTCTGAATAATATTTTTCATCCCAAAATCATTGGCTAGGCTGCTGTTCATTTCTTTTAGTATGCTGTAATCATCAAAATTTCCTGCTGGTATATTATGCTCTTTTAAAA
>JAYVGA010000518.1:0-5431 GCA_043772635.1 Chitinophagaceae bacterium | reverse complement strand
CGGTAGCACTATTTTGTTTTTCTAAAGGGCTTAGCTGTACCCGCACTAATTTATCATCGCCTATTTTATTATAAAATTCCTGGTCCACCGTTACTTTTTCGCCGGGGTTTTTAAAATACACATTTTCATACAAGGAATCTTCCTTTTTAAATCCGGTATATCTTGCCATTACATTATCTGTTTTCCAGGGATTGTTTTTAGAATTTGCCCAAACTTTATTTAAGTCTACTCCAACATGTAATACACTGCCAAAGCCTAAATCAACTGAACCTCTTGTAGAGGAACTTTTAGTAGACATGGCATGATCGTAAATCATTCCTACGTCTCCACGGTATGGCCGGAACATTCCTCCTGTTCCTTCACCCGACACAGAATAAATATCGTAAGTGTAGCCGGGTATGGCTATATGCGGAGTAGTGCCTCTGAAGGTTACTTCTTTTTCCCGGTTAAAATCGAGCAATACTTTTTCCTGTTCTTCTGCTTCCTGGTAATACAAATAGCCGTAGGCTGGTAAAGTACTTATCAAATCTTCAGGAGCAATATACTGGCTGGAAACACTTCCCTGCACATAAAAATTAGGATGATAAGCCCATTTTTCGCTACCCACTTTTGCTGTAAAAGAAAATTGTTTAGAGGTAAACGGAACTGTAATAGACGGGGTAAAAGACGGCGTAGCAAATGATATGGTTCCTGAAACTGGGGTTTGCATCAGTTCTGCTACAGTTCTGTTTTTCCAATCCGTTTTATTTGCATCCTCCGTTTTTCTTAATTGAGCAGTCATTTGCAATGCCTGTATGCCAATTCTGGAATTATAATTGGTACCTACTGTTACCAGGCCTTTCATCTTAGCATCATCCTTACCCATTCTTACAGAAAAAGAAGGAGAGACATCTAAACCCGATTGAGAATTATTGGTAATTGAAAGTGCCCCACTGAGGTGCCCTTTAGAAGCTTTGCCAGAATTTATTCCGGTATTGATACCCGTTTCTGTTCCCCATCCATTATAATTATTATGAAAAACACCAATAGAAATGCCAAGGGAGGTTGGGCGGCCTTTTGTAGTGTCGCCAGGTTTATCTTTAGTTGGTTTGGGCTTAATTGATTTTCCGAGTAATTCAGCATTACCACCAACCGTTACACCAATGGTTCGGTTTGGTTTCATGCTGAATATTTTTTTAATCTTTTCGGTACCATTAAAATCGTCGGGTAAGCCACGCATGTTTCTGTTTATGGTACCAGGATTTATGTTCCAGCCAAGGCCCACCCAGCTGGATTCCTGGTCCATTGTAATGCCACTGGTATAATGAAGATTTACCGGGTAACCGCCTACATCGAGCAGGGGTATATTGTAGGAAAAATCGCCGGTAAACAAATCAACCATATTATTGGTATTTACCGATTGAAAGCTTTGCATCTCTGGCTGCGTGGGCCCCGGCCCCAATAATGTTTGCCCGGAAAAAGAAGTGTCGCCCTCCTCTAATACTGCAGGTTTATTTATTACGCTTTTTACAAGTTTATCAGCACTGCTAATTTTTTTAAGGATAATATTTTTTACAGATAATGCAGATGGAGCATTGCCAAATATGTGGTAAGCCGCAGGCTTAGTAAGCAGTTTTTTGCCGCCGCCGGAGCGGTAAGAAAAATAATATCTTTCTGTAACCCTGTTTGCAAAAACGGGAGAAATTAACTGCAGATAAAAAACAAAAAACAGAAACCAGGCCGTTGCTTTGTTGTATTTTTTAGAAATAGAATAAAACATAATATTTTTTTTGCTTGATTTAAAATAGGGTCTTAATTGTTTTCGGGTTTTATGTATTGAAATTTAAAATACCATTTCTCTTCTTTTGAATTGAGCAGGGTAAAGAGATAAACATGTTTATTTATCAGTCCGGGTAAATCGCTGAAATTGGTTTCAATAAAATTTTGCCCAAATTTTAATTCAACAAAGGCGGTATCAACAGTAAGCACATTGCGTAAAGTACCCGTTATATCATCAATCCTTATGAAGGCAGTGGAATCATTTATTTCGTTTAAATATTCGTAGCGCAGTAAACCGGTAGTGTTTGTGTAAGCAGCATCATTTTCTCTTTTTAGGGGCACAAAATATCCGGTACTTATAATGAGGCTGCTATCTAACCCATATTTACGAACCCGGAAAGTAAAGATTTCACTTTTAGAAATGGCATTGTTGGAACTTTTTGCAGCCACCTGCCAGGCATAAGTTTTTATAGTATCTAATTCTGGTAAAGATGAAGGATATAAAATAGAATTAACGCTGATGTCTTCCTGAGAATAAACAGCAATATTTTGCTGAATGGCATCGCCAGCATTTTGAGTGCCCAGCACTTCAACCAGAAGCCAATCATAATTTAAGTTATAAAAACCTGTGGCAGGAGATGGAGGTAACCATGTAAAAAAAGGTCTTAGCTCATCAATATTTTCTTCGTTGCCGGGCTCTATTAAAATTGGCGGACTTACCGGTTCAATTTCTATGGTTTCACATTCCTCCGTTAATTTATCAAATGTTTCTCCATTGCTTTTCATTACAGCAAAACAAACTTCAAACTGACCTACCGGTAAAAAGCCGTTTGGATTAACATCTACATTGTAAGAATTATTTACAATATTATACAATACAGGAGCCAGATCTGAAGCCTGCAATTGTGTAACCTGCTGGCTTAAAATAAACAGCCGGGAACTTGCCGTAAACACCCGCTGATTATTTGAAATATCTGTAAATGTCATTTCAATTTTTACGTTAATATTTTGCACGCCCGTATTTATTACAGACAAATTCCACAACTGGGTTTTAAGATAAATACCTGAAGCGGGCAGTTGGAGATTTAAAAGCACCTGGGCAACACCCGCCTGCATGAATGCTGCAAAACCTATTAATAATATTATCCTTTTCATATGCAATAAAAATTAAAAGCTTTTTGATAATTGAATGTTTCCCATCCTGTTTTTAATCAGTGTTCCATTTGCTCCGGGAATATACCCGTCTTCATACTGAAAATTAATTGTACTGTTTTTTAAAATTAAAAACTGCAGATTTCCATACACACCGGTTTTGGTATACAACCTGTTTAGATTGTTTATTTTAACACCAAAAAGTATGGAGCCCAATTTTTTAATGGGCACCTGTATATTTTCGTCCAGCACATTTAATTCGTAATTTTTATTTGTACTGTGCGTAATATTAATAGCTGTATTAAACCCTCTCATATAAAATACCTGGTTCATAAATATATTGCTGGCATTAAAATAAATAAAGCCAGAATCTGCACTGGTATTATAAAACTTTGTATAAACCAAAGTGGTTGTGGCTTTACTATCGCTTATTTTATAATGATGATAGGTAGTTGCGTTTAAAGAATTAAATCTGTTTTCAACTATAAGGCCTCCAATATTGGTAAGCTGCGTCATTGGAATATACCCGGCAGAAATAACCGGCCAGTTTTTTTTCCGGAACATGGCCTGCAGACTTTTAAAAACGGTATTGCTTTGATAAGTTTGAATTAACCAGGGGTTGGAATATTCATTGCTTTTAACAGCAGCAGTAATTCGCAACTGTTTTTTAAAAAAGTTTTTTTCAGCTTTTACATTCCATACATGCTGTTTTGAATTGGTTTGAAAACTGCTGAAAGATTGAAAGTTGGCGCCGTAATATTTATACAGCACATCAATTTTTGTTTGCCAGGCTGGTTTTACAAAACGTGCGCTGATAGCAAATGCTTTATCTGTTTTATCTTTTAAATTCCACTTGTTATTTTTAACCGGGTTGGTTCTAAAATCTGGTGCCACAGATTCTGCCAGTTCAACTTTTATAAAATTATATTTGCCTGGTTGGTATTTGGCTTCTATGCTTATACCGGAAGTTTTTACCGGGTAAAGATTATTTATACCTCCAGATGCATACACCCTTTTTTGGCCGCTAAATAAGGAAATAATAAAATAATTTTTATTAATGTTGCCAATACCTATCCTGCCCATATAAAAATACTGTTTGGGTCTTTTAATACTTTGCAAATTAAAATCCCTGAACCGGTAATCTACCAGGCCTGCAGTAAGGGAAACATAATACCAGGAATTATACTCAAAATTTACCCCGTTGAGGCTGATGTTTTTTGCCGTTAGTTCTGAGTAGTTAACAGAGCTTCTGCCTAAGCTGAATTTTTTAATACCCAGCAACCACCTGTATTTAGAAGGCATCAAATCTATTCCATTGTTTTTTAGCAGGGTGTCGTTACTTAAGTTTTTGTACTGGCTGTAATTATTAAATTTTCCTTTTGCCAAATCCTGTACCTGCCTTACTTTAAGCAAAGAGTTTTCATAAACATTTTTAAGGCTGTCTGCTGCTGATTTTATTTTACTCAGCCTTTCACCGGCATCCTCATAAAGGCTTATAAATTTTGATGCTATATTTTTGAGCGAATCTGATTTTATTTTAGCAAGACTGTCAGGCAGTGTTATATCCCAGGTTAGCTGTGGTACATTTATTAATTCTTTTGCTTCCACAAGTTTTTGTAAACTAAACCGGGAATCAAAATCAGTATTTAGCTTTATAAATTCATCATACTTTAATGCTGCAAGCCTACCGGTAACAGAATCCTTTAACTGTTTAGCCTTTTGTTTTATTGATTCCATTGCATTATTAAAAATATTCTGTTGAAACCTCTGAATATCAAACTCCAGCTGCACATCATTAATATCCCTGAAATAATTTGAATTGCTTCTTCTTAATAAATAATTAATGCGCAATGGAATATTTGCCGCTGAAAAATTCAAGCTGCCATTAACGGTATTTTGCAAAATATTCTTTTCAAAGATGGGCGTATCAATAATACTGCGGGAATACATATTGTAAGAAACATATCCTCCATTAAACGTAAGAAAAGGTTTTGCAGAAAATAAACTATTTAAAGAGTATGCAGGTATTAAAGATTTAATAAAGGAGGAGTCTTTTTTTTGCTTTTTAAAAGAAAATATTCCACCACGTTTTATGTTTGAAATTGTTGCACTCACTTCATCCTTAAAATTTCCATTTGTTAATTTTATTTTATTTGAAAAAGAATCGGAGGCAATCTGTAGAGAGCTTTTAACCTGTTTTGGAAATAGGTTAGCTGAAGCAGTGTCCGGCATTTTTTTGGCCTGTGCATAGGTTACAGGTGCCAGCCCGGTAAATACAATACTGAGCAAGATAGTGTACACTATTATAAAGGCAGGTATGGCCGGGCATTGAAGCAAAGATTAATCAGGGTTTATGGGTATATTAAATTGCTGGGTTAAGTGCCCGCTTTTTGGCAGAAATAATAAAGAAAGAAGCAGTTATTTTATGCCAGTTTATTACTACAGGTACAGATAGTTTTACAGATTGTAAAATAGTAATAATGCGGATTGCAGACTTTAAAAAGTCTAAAGAATGAAGGAT
>JAYVGA010000517.1:0-2149 GCA_043772635.1 Chitinophagaceae bacterium | reverse complement strand
CAAACGCAGCCTGCCTTAATATTAAAAAAGCCACCCCTGAGGATGGCTTCAATTTTATAAAATATTTTATATGCTTACAATATAACTACCCTGCCTGTTTTAAGCCTGTTGCCTTCCGAGTCAGTTAATTCAACATTATAGATTCCTTTTCCATGATTTTTTAAATCTACATTCAGCCTGGAATAAGGTTGATTAACGATATAGGGTTTAGAAAATATTCTTGCTCCTTTGTTATCGTAGATATTAATGAACCTGCTTAAATTACCATTACCGGGTTGGCTGAAATACCTTACCTGGAACTGGCCTGTATTGGGGCTTGGATATATAAAGAGAATATCTGTAGAAGAAGATTTAATTTCTTTGGCTGCAGAAACATTTTTGCATCCCTTTACATCCGTAGCTATTACTGTGTACAATCCGAGGGCATCTATATCTGCAAGTGTTGTATTGGTTGTAGCACCGGGTACCAAAATTCCGTTTCGGTACCAAACGTAACTGGCTGCGGCATTTGGTGATACTGTTGCGGTTAATGTGCTGGTTTGTCCTGGAAAAATTTCGGTGGCACTGGCATTTAAGGTTACTACGGGAGTAGGGTTTACGGTGAGGGTGGCTGCATTGGTATTTACAAAAGAGTTGCACACATTTACATAAAGCGAATCCTTGTATTTGTAGCCATTCATATTAATTGCGGCAGCGGATATAGAAAGTGTGGCCGAAGAAGCACCACTATAAATACCAGCGTTACTAAGATTAGTAAAGCTCAGTCCACCATCGGTACTTACTTTCCATTGATGTAATACCGGGCTTCCTGTAGCAGGGGCAGACGAAGTAAAGGAAACCGTTCCGCCTTCACATACCGTTTGATTATTTACTGTGGATGTTCCTGTAACAGGATTGTTTACTATCACCGGTACAATTAATGGAGAAGATACACAGGTGGGCGTAGTTACTGTTACTGAGTAATTAGTGGTTACTCCCGGTAATGCATATACAGTATTTATGGGGCTGCCATTGTAAGGTATAGTAGCAGCTGCATTGGTAAATAATCCTGCCACAGGTGCCCAAATTCCGGTTGCAGGAATTCCATAAACAAAACTGATAGACCAACTGTTAATGGATCCATTATCGCCATTATAGAAATCAGCAACCGCCAGGTTCCACACACCGTTTATCGTAGATTTTAGTCCGCTCCAATCAGATACATTTTGCGCATTTCCTACAGGACCATATCCTGCTAAAGCGTCTGCAGCAAATGTGCCGGTACGTGGAGCAGTTGCAGCACTTAATGGTTTTGATCCCAGGGAACTTATCACAGTATTTATAAAATCATTGGAACTATTAGTGCCGTTGCCATCGTCTAAACTGCCTACAAGGTTTAGGTTTCCGTTATTGGGAGCTATCAGGTTAATATCAAGATCGCCCACATAAGTATGGGTTACATTGTTTAAGGTTACCCTTATTTCAGAAATGTTAGCTCCGGCAGGGATACCAGAAACTGTAATGGGGCTTATTACTCCTGTAGGGAAATCATCGGTAATATTAACCGTGGCTGCCGAAGTAAATGTAGCTATTACAGGAGCAGGAACATTCATAATTGAAAATTGCTGTGCTGTTTGCGATGGATTATTACATTGAACAATTGATGAAACCGGGGATAATGCCGGCACGAGAATGTTTACATTCAGTGTAGCAAAATTACTTACATCTGTGCCACTGCAGGCTCCTGCAAATACTGCCCTGTATTGGTAACCATTCATAGAAACGGGTGCATTTGTAATCGTTAATGTGCTGGTATTTGCACCACTATATACTCCTCCATTTAAAATATTATTCCATTGAGCTGTAGCATTATTTCTTTGCTCCCATAAATAAGTAAGAGCTGTACCGGTAGCAGTTAATGAAAAACTGGTACTGCCTCCGCATTCAATTGTTTTGTTGGATGGTTGTGTAGTGATGATTGCAGGTTTGCAGGGTACAATATTTATTGTGTAATCCTCCACCTGGCCGTAGGTTGAATAATCGCAGGGTGTTGCATTGGGTATGCCTGCATTAGTATCGTGCATCCGAATTCTCATACGGGTATATCCAGTTAAAGCAGTTGCAGGTATAGTAATGCTGCCAGAAAATGGCCCTGCTCCGGTAGCATTAT